>JAJPXI010000118.1 GCA_021205585.1 Oscillospiraceae bacterium | reverse complement strand
GTCGCAAAATTTCTCGCCATCCGCTCTTGCCGATTTAATCAGTCCTTCCCTAAATTTTGTGTGATTTATTGTAGACATGGGTGCTTTTTTGTGGTATCATTAGGAACAGAATGGACAAGAGGGCGGTTACAGGAAAGTACACATTCTTAGAAAGCGCCTTATGTACAGATTATGCGCCGCCTGTTTGAAACTGTTCATTTGAACCATAAAAAAGAGAGGGTAAACAAAATGATGGACACCAAAGCAGACGCTACTGTTGGGCGCTTAAGCCGGGCGGAGAGGTATTCTGGAATCGAACTTTTGAAAATATTTGCTATCTTTTTGATCGTCACAAGCCATGTTGTACAAACGCTGAGTTCTGAAAACACCTATGTAGCATATCAGGACTATGTGCTTGATTTAAGCGCCGCCACCACTGATATACAGCTGCTGGTTTTGAGCATGATGAGATATTCCGGCGTTTTGGGAAATGCGATCTTTTTTGTCTGTTCCGCGTGGTTTTTGCTTGAGAGCAAACAGGTAAAAATAAAAAAGATTATCAATATGCTGGCTGAAATATGGGCTGTTTCCGTTATTATATTGATTATAGTCTACATCGTTTATCATGGAAACATCGACACCAAACTAATTATACAGTCCTTTTTCCCGACGACATTCTCTAACAACTGGTTCCTGACCTGCTATCTGCTGTTTTATGCTATGCACCCGTACTTAAACAAAATCATTTACAGTTTAAGTAAAACTTCTTTATTGAGATGTTGTCTTGTTTTGATCGGTTTATATATCCTTGCGAATTATGTAATATCAGGGCTGTTCTATTCAAGTGCGCTCACATGCTGGGTTGCGATATATTTTTGCGTTGCATACATGAAGCTTTATCTGAACGGCGCGGTGTCCAGCAAAAGGCTTAACGCAATTTTGGCCCTGATAGGCATTGGCGGGAATTGCGGAATCGTAATTTTAACAAATTTCCTGGGGTTAAGAATTTCTTTCTTTCAGAACAAGCTGCTTTACTGGGATACAAATTGCAGCCCGTTTTTGATTTTAGCATCGGTTTGCCTGTTCAACCTGGCGAGAAATCTAAACATTAAAAATAGAGCCGTCAACGCGGTTTCAGGACTGTCGCTGCTGATATATATCATTCACGAGAATTTGCTCCTGCGGAGTTATGCAAGGCCGTGGGCAATCAATTTTATTTACAACGCATTTGGGTATGATTACATTTTACCTTTGGTTCTTCTGCTTGCGCTCATTATTTTCGCTGGAGCTGCCATTGCGGGCGCGGTTTATAAAATCGTTTTGCAGAAGCTGATTCACAACATAAGTGATAAACTTTACTTGCGCGTAAAAAAGGTGTATTTGCTGATTGAGCCGTATTTGCTGCGCGTGCGTTAATGCGCCGCCCTTACCAAAAAGCGCCGGGGAACCGCACGGCTACGGCTCCCCGGCGCTTTTTCACGAGAATCAGCGTCAACACTCCATGTGCCGGCCTAAAAAGCCGGCGATGGCCTGCACCAGCTTGAACTCGATCTCGCTGGCCTTGGGGGCCCCTTCGCCGGAGGCGAACAGCACACAGCCCAGCACGTCCCCCTCCGAGAGAATGGGGGCGGCGGCGGCCACGGAGTATTTTTCGCTGTCCTCGCACACGGGCAGGGGCTTGCCCTCCCCCGTGTACTGGTACAGCCTGCGGCCCTCCATCAGCTCCTCCAGCTGGGCGGACACCCGCCGCTGCGCCAGATCCCGCTTGGGGCAGCCCGCCGTGGAGATGCAGGTGTCCCGGTCGGTCACCACGGCCACGCCGCCGGTGGTTCTGTTCATGCTCTCGCATACCTGGGCGGAAAAATCGGACAGCCCGCCTAAAATAGAATATTTCTTAAATATGACGCCCCCCTCTTTGTCGGTGTAAATCTCCAGGGGGTCGCCCTCGCGGATGCGCATGGTGCGGCGGATCTCCTTGGGGATTACCACCCGGCCCAAATCGTCGATGCGTCTGACAATGCCAGTGGCCTTCATAGTGAAAACTTCCTCCTGTATTTCTTCTCCATCTGCCCGGCCCCGCAGCGCAGCGGCCCGGCATGGGCGTTTCCACCACATAGTATCCGCAGGTTTGCTTTCCCTATTCTCTCAGTTTTTATGGATTTATTTGGAAACTGTTGCAGCTCCCACAGGTTCCCCGAAAACTCCAAAATGGCCCCAGGTTCATGCGCCGCCAGCAGGCACGCCCCGCAGGCGGCAATCAGCAGCCTCTGTTCGTCTTTTTATCCATATGTCCTCCGCTTTTTGAAAAGGCCCCGTGCAATCGTCAGCTCGTTTTTCCCTGTCTCTCCAAAACCAGCGCCTCTGCGAAGGCGCAGATGTCCGCCGCCGCATTCGGGTTAATCTCCTGCCGCTGCCGCCGTGCCATCTCCGCCGCCGCGCCGGGCTCCTGCAGCCGCTCCAGCTCCGGAACCAACCGACGGGTCTGCCCGCCGATGTTGACCCCCAGACCCAGCCGGGAAAAGAACGCCGCGTTTTTCCGCTCACAGCCGGGGATGGGCGAGAGGAAAAGAACCGGCGCGCCGGAGACCGCCGCCTCCGTGGCGCTCAGGCCCCCCGCCTTGGTAATGACGGCCTGGCTGGCCTGCATATACTCCGCCATGCAGTCCGTCTTTTGCAAAAGCATGACCTGGGGGTTGCCCCGATACCGTTTTTCCAGTTTTCGATACAGCGCGGCGTTACTGCCGCAGACGACGATTAAGGTATACGCCGGGTTGGCCTTCAGATAGCCCTGCAATTCCTCCGCCGCCGCCTGAATCTTTCCCGCGCCGATGCTTCCCCCGGCCAGCAGCAGATAGCGCCGGTCGGCATCCAGTCCCAGCCGCTCGACGGCCCCCGTTTTACCCAGCTTCTGGCGGAAAGCGCCGCGCACGGGGATGCCCAGGGGTACGATGCGGGAGGCGGGGATGCCCCGGCCCTCAAACTCCCCAGCCAGCCGCCGGGAGGGGATAAGGTAGTAGTCGCTGTCGGTCTCCTCGGTAAAGGGGATGCAGGTGTAGTCCGTGGCGATGCAGATGGTCGTGGGGACAAAACTCCCGTCGGCCTTCATCCCCGCAAGAATCTCACCGGGGAAAATATGGGGCGTGAAGATAACGTCATAATGGTGCTGCTCCAGGTATGCCCCCAGCGGCCCGATCATCCGACGGTTGAGCCAGTAGACCGGGGAGCGGACGGGCAGCCTGCGGTAGGCCTCCCCTAATTGGTAGATGATCCCGAACAGCCACGGCGCGGTCTGCACCAGGCGGATGTAGCAGTTCCCGATTTTCTCCCCGGTTCGCTCCCCGGCCAGGGTGTAGGGATCGAGCAGTTCCGCCCGGTGGCCCCGCCGCTCCAGCTCCTCCTTCACGGCATACCCGGCGGCGTTGTGCCCGCCCCCCGTGGCGCAGGACAAAATCAGCGCATCCATAACAAACTCACCTTCAGACTCTCCTTTTCCTCCCCGCTCGCCCCCAGGCGGAGCATGACCGCCAGGACGATGACACCGAATCCGGCCGTCACCGTGATGCCGCTGCCGGACAGGGCCAGCAGCACCAGGGAGAGCAGATAAGTCCAGGCCGTCCTGTAATAGTGGGGCGTAACGCGCAGAACCACCGAGAAGAACAGGAAAGTCAGGACCAGAACCGCAACCGGCCTGTACTCCGGCAGCAGCCCCAGCAGGCAGCCGAAGGTGGTGGCGATGCCCTTCCCGCCCCGGAAGGAGAAAAACAGCGGGACGATGTGCCCGATGACCGGCGCGGCCAGGACAAAAATCAGGCCAATTCCGTCAGCGGACCCCTCCTGCCTCATGTAGAGGAACACGGGGAAAAAGCCCTTCGCCATGTCCCCGCACAGCGTCAAAACGCCGCACCAGAACCCGCCGTACAGAAAGGCGTTGGCCGTGCCGGGGTTTTTGTCCCGGCTTTGTTCCGCAATGCTTTCCTTTTTCAGCAGCTTTCCCATCACCCGGGCGAACAGGATGCTTCCGGATAAGTACCCTGCCAGGATAAAAGCCAGCGTTTTCATAGTTGCCTCGCCTGCCCGGAAGCCGCCTGCTCCGGCAACCCCGGCTCCCGCTCCGTCTTCGCCGCCCGAAGCAGCCTCCAGTTGCGCACGCTGTACAGCACCAGCGAGAGCAGAATGAACCCGGTACATACGAAAATCAGGACAAGGGACGCCGCCTTCGGGATGTCGGGCCAGATGACATGGAGGATGGCCGTGCCGTACAGCAGCCAGGTGGTCACCTTCCCGTGCCAGACCGCCCCGTGAATCTCCCCGGTTTTCCGAATGACCACCAGGCCGCTGACCGTCATGATGCCCTCCTTGACAATCAGAACCGCCAGCGGCCCGGCCATGGCCGGGAAGCGCGTCAGCAGGCACAGGAGAATCACCCCCTGTGTCAGCTTGTCCGCCACCGGGTCCAGGATTTTCCCCAGATTGCTGACCATGTGGAACCGCCGGGCGATATAGCCGTCGGCGATGTCCGTGGCGCCGGAGAGCACCAGCAGGGCCATCGTCAGCCCGGCGGAGCGCCTCCAGCAGTACGCCCAGACAATCGCCGGGATGAGCAGAATGCGGAACGCGGACATGGCGTTTGGAACGGTGACGATTTTGTTTTCCTTCTCAACTTCTCTCTCAGTCATTTGAACGCTCTCCTTTCCTTTTTGGCGGTTCCTCTATTTCCCGGCAAACCTTTTATGCATCTTGCAAAATGACAAAAGAGCAGCTCCGCAACTCCCCTTTGGAAGCTCCGGGCTGCCCGGTTTTGCGCATGCAGGGGGCGGGAGTTACTCCTCCTGCTTCCAGTTGTGGTAGACGTGCTGGACGTCGTCGTTGCTCTCCAGCAGGTCGATGAGCTTTTCCATGTTTTTGATGTCCTCCTCGTCCGTCAGGCGGACGTAGGTTTGGGGAACCATCTCCACGGCGGCGGACAGGAAGGTGTAGCCCTTGGCCTGGAGGGCCTCCAGCACGGCGCCGAAGTCGTCCGGGGCGGTGGTGATTTCAAAGACCTCGCCGTCGGCCTGAAAGTCGTCGGCCCCGGCGTCCAGGGCATCCAGCATCACCTCGTCCTCGTCCAAATCCTCCTGCTCCATCACCAGCACACCCTTCTGGTCAAAAGACCAGGCCACGCAGCCGGCAGCCCCCAGGCCCTTCCCGTATTTATCCAAAAGGTGGCGCACCTCCGGGGCGGTTCTCTGGCGGTTGTCGGTCAGCGCCTCCACGATGACCGCCACCCCCGACGGGCCATAGCCCTCATAGGTTACGTTCTCGTAGTTGTCCCCCGTACCGGCCCCCAGGGCCTTTTCGATGGTGCGCTTGATGTTGTCGTTGGGCATATTGACCGCCTTGGCCTTGGCAATCACGGTGGCCAGGCGGGAGTTGTTGGCCGGGTCGCCGCTGCCGCCGGTTTTCACGGCCACGATAATCTCCCTGGCTACCTTGGTAAAGGCCTGGGAGCGCTTGGCATCCATTGCGCCCTTTGTTTTCTGGATATTATGCCACTTAGAGTGTCCTGACATATGTTTCGTCCCTTCATATGGTTTTAGCGGTTCCCTTTATGCTGCCTGGGCAAAATGAGTTCCCGCAGGGGGGAACAATGTTTCCTCATCCTATTAAGGCAACACCGCACAGAGCGGACGGCGGTGCCTTGCAATGATTTTGCACAAGAGCAACGCTGAAACCGTCACCTGGACA
>JAJPXI010000060.1 GCA_021205585.1 Oscillospiraceae bacterium | reverse complement strand
TCCAGGTGACGGTTTCAGCGTTGCTCTTGTGCAAAATCATTGCCAGCTGCCGCAGGTGCATTTAATCAGTGCTTCCTTAGAGAGATATTGTACTATAAAATGCCGGAATTTTCAATCCAGCGCGAATCTTTCTCATGCAACAATTTCCATAACAAATACGACCCCCGGCATTTGTTATGCTGCGTTTACTTCGGAAATTGACACCAATTCTCATCAAAAGCGCAAAGCGCGTTGAGAATCCGTATGAGGTGAAAAAGTTTACACAAAGTTTCCATGCCGCCCGGTTGTTTCTTCCCGCCCGGTGTGGTATACTTAAGCGCATAACCTGGCGGGGACGCGTGAAACGGGGTGGGGGAATGGGTCAAAAACTAAAGGAAAAAATTTCGGAATCCCTGACCTCCGTGCTGCCCATCACGGTGATTGTGCTGATTCTCAGCCTGACCCTGACCCCCATGCCCATCGGCACCCTGCTGCTGTTTTTGTTCGGGGCTGCCATGCTGATTGTGGGCATGGGCTTTTTCTCCCTGGGGGCCGATATGTCCATGATGCCCATGGGGGAGCATATGGGCCGCAAGCTGGGGGAGAGCAAAAAGCTGCCTTTCGTGCTGGCCATCTGCTTTTTCATAGGCGTGTGCGTCACCATCGCCGAACCGGATCTGTCTGTGCTGGCCGACCAGGTGCCTGCCGTGCCCGACATGGCGATTATCCTGACGGTGGCCGTGGGGGTGGGCATTTTCCTGATGCTCTCGGTGCTGCGCACCCGGCTGGGCTGGCCGCTGTCCCGGACGCTGATTTTGCTGTACATCCTGGTGTTCGTGCTGTCCATCTTCGTGCCCAACGAGTTTTTGGCCGTGGCCTTCGACGCCGGCGGCGTGACCACCGGGCCGATCACCGTCCCCTTCATTTTGACCCTGGGCTCCGGCATGGCCGTGCTGCGGGGGAAGGCCGACGACAATTTTGGCACCGTGGCCCTGTGCAGCGTGGGCCCCATCCTGGCCGTCATGCTGCTGGGCGTGTTTTACCAGTCCACCGAGCTGACGTACACCGCCTTCTCCATCCCCGTGGTCACCGACACCCAGGAGGTGGGCGTCCAGTTCGCCTCCGGCCTGCCTGCCTATATGAAGGAGGTGGCCCTGGGGCTGCTGCCGGTCATCGTCTTTTTCGGCATTTTCCAGGTGGCCTCCATCCGCCTGCGCAGGCGGGCGCTGATTAAAATCGGCGTGGGGCTGCTGTACACCTACATCGGCCTGGTTCTTTTCCTGACCGGGGCCAACGTGGGCTTCATGCCCGCCGGCTACTACCTGGGGCAGGCCCTGGCCGCCCTGCCGGAAAACTGGATACTGGTGCCCATCGGCATGGTGGTGGGCTATTTCATTGTGGCCGCCGAGCCCGCCGTCCACGTCCTCAACCGCCAGGTGGAGGAGGTCACCTCCGGGGCCGTGCCCCAAAAGGCCATCAGCCTGTCGCTGTCCATCGGCGTGGCCTGCTCCGTGGGCATGGCCATGCTCCGGGTCTGGCTGGGTATCCCCATCTACTATTTCCTGGTGCCGGGGTACGCCATCGCCATCCTGCTGACCTTTTTCGTCCCAAAAATCTTCACCGCCGTGGCCTTCGACTCCGGCGGCGTGGCCTCCGGCCCCATGACGGCCACATTCCTGCTGCCCCTGGCCATGGGGGCCTGCGAAACCCTGGGCGGGGACGTGCTGCTGGACGCCTTCGGGGTGGTGGCCATGGTGGCCATGACGCCCTTGATTACCATCCAGGTGTTGGGCCTGGCCTACCGCGCCAAGCTGAACAAAACCAGCGACCTCACCCCGGACGAGGCCAGGGAGGGCCTGCCGGAGGACGACATCATCGACTATGACGACGAGGAGGTGGAGGCGTAATGGAAGGACGGATTCCGCTGAAGCTGCTGGTGACCATCGTGGATCGGGGGAAGGGCGCCGCCGCCGTCCGGCTGTACCGCGCCCACGCCCTGCGGTTTGAATACCTGGTGATGGGCCTTGGAACCGCCAGCTCCAAAACCCTGGACTATTTCGGCCTGGCCGAGACGGAAAAGGACGTAGTGCTCACTCTGATTCCCGCGCCCAAGGCGGGGCAGGTCGTAGCCCAGGCGGGCCGGGCGTTCGGCCTGTCCCGGCCGGGGCACGGCATCGTGTTCACCGTCCCCCTGTCGGGGGCCAGCCGCCAGATTCCCATGGCCCTGTGCAAGCCGGAAAACCTGCCCCCGGACAGGGGAGAAAGAGAGGGAGAGAAAATGGAATCCTCCATCCGCTATGATTTGATTCTTGCCGTGGTCAACCAGAGCTATACCGACACGGTCATGGACGCGGCCCGGGCCCAGGGGGCCAGGGGCGGCACCGTGATTCACGCCCGGCGCATGGGCTCGGACAAGCGGGAGATGCTGCCCGGCTTCGCCCTCCAGCCGGAGAAGGAGATCGTGGTCATCCTGACCCCCAGGGAGCAGAAGCACGAGCTGATGAAGGCCATCCACCGGGCCGCCGGCCCGGCCACCGAGGCCGCCGGGATTTTGTTCTCCCTCCCTGTCAACGACATGATGGGTTTACAGGCCCCCGTCCCGGAAGAAAATCTGTAAATAAAACTCCCTGAGAGGCGGGCGTCCGCCTTTCAGGGAGTCAATTTTTAAGGAGGGGTCAAAACAAATCCTTCTTTTTCAGCAAAACGCCAATCAGGGCGATCAGGGCCACGGACAGGGTCAGGGGGAACCACCAGAACTGATCCAGGGGCAGCCCGGCCACGTTCATGCCGTAGAAGCTGAACACGATGTTGGGCACCGTCAGCAGAATGGTGATGGAGGTCAGCACCTTCATGATGACATTCAGGTTGTTGGAGATTACGCTGGCGAAGGCGTCCATCATGCCGGAGATGATGGAGGAGTAGATTTGGGCCATCTCGATGGCCTGGCGCACCTCGATAAGCACGTCCTCCAGCAAATCGTGGTCCTCCTCGTACAGGGTGACGATGCGGCCCCGGAGAATCTTTTCCAGCGTAACCTCGTTGGCTTTCAGGGAGGTGTTGAAGTAGACCAGGGATTTCTCCAGATCCAGCAGCTGAATCAGCTCCCTGTTGCGCTGGGACTTGTACAGCTGCCGCTCCATGTGGTTGTACAGCTTGTCAATCTGCTTCAGGTATTGCAGATACTGCTTGGCCACCTGGAGCAGAATGTGCAGGATGAAGCGGGTGCGCTTGCCGGTGGACACCCCCCGCACCCGGCCCTCGGCGAAGTTTTGCAGCACCGGGGATTCCCGCAGGGTGACGGTGACGATGCACCGCTCGGTTACGATAATGCCCAGGGGCAGGGTGAAGTAGGCCACCGGCGACTTCCCCGTCTCCATAGCGGGGGTGTCGACGATAATCAGGGTTTGGCCCTCCTCGGTGTCGATCCGGGAGGTCTCCTCCTCGTCCAGGGCGGCCCGGAGGAAATCCGGCTCCACCTCCAGCTCCTGCGCCACCTGGGCCAGCTCCGCCTCAGTGGGGTCGGTCAGGGCGATCCAGCACCCCTCCTCAATGGCCTCCAGGCGCGCCATTTTCTCCCCCATAGTTTTGTGAATGGTCATCATAATGCACCACAGCCTTTCCCGGCGCGGGAAGCTGTGGCCAAAAATCAAGCCGCCGGGTTCCGCCGCGCCGTATGTGTTTTTCGTTTTCGACTGTACGGGTCAGCGCTCACGACGCGGTTCCCTCCTCTCCTTGTTTCCCGCCGGGGGACGGGGCGATGCGTTCCCGCAGGGATTTCTACAATATTATATGCGAACGCGCCGCCGATTGCAAGCAAAATTAATTTCCGTGGCCTATGATGTGTGAAGCTTGACTTTTCCTCCGCCCGGTGCTATAACCCGAGTTTGCCACTTGAATAAGGAAGAAAAAGGAGCCTGAAAAGTTAAGACAATATGTAATGACCTCCGATTTGCAGTAACGTGGATTTACCTGTATACCGTAGATTGAAAAAAACAGAGGTAACAGGGATTACCACATACAAATGGAGGTCATTACATATTGTCTTAAAATTTTTCATCCTGCCGTTTACAATATCGTTACAAGTTGTTTATAATTTGTCCACCACTTGCCCCCGGCGGCGGGGTATAATCTTTTTGTCAGCAGGGCAGAGCGCCCGGCGGCATAACATCAAGAGTCCCACAGGGTTTTCCTGTGACGTGATTTACCTTTCTTCATTTTTTCTCCTTTCACCACCAGGAGGCCACCCATACCGGGCGGCCTCCTGGTGGTTTTTCGCGCTTTTCGGCGCTATTCCGTCTCCTCCAGCAGCCGGGGTCGACGTTTCCACCGGCCGGAGAGGTAGTAGATGGCCCCCAGGACGAAGGGAGTCACGCTGGCCACGGCGTTGCCCAGCCAGAAACCGAAGTAGTCCATCCCCAGCACCCGGCCGAACAGCAGAGAAAAGCCGACGCGGGCAAAAATGCCGTCGATCATGGCCACCCAGAAATTGAACTGATAGTTGCCGCAGCCGCTGGTAAAGCCGTTCATGGTGTCCCGCAGGGCACCGGTGACAAAGCCCAGCAGGGTGATGGGGACATACTCCATGCAGATCAGCAGCACATCCGCATCCTCGGTAAACAGGCCAAACACCGCCATGGGGAACAGGGCCACCACGGCGAACATCACCGCATAGGCCACGCCGTTCAGAATGGCTGCCGAGCCAAGGGTTCGGCGAACCCGGTCGTATTTTCCGGCGCCGATATTCTGTCCCACCACCGAGCTGGCGGCTGTTGTCACCGAGGTGCCCACCAGGCTGCCGAACAGATCCACCTTGTACCCCGCGCCGGAGACCGCCGAAACGGTGACACCGTAGCTGTTCACAAAGGCGTTGACAAACATCTTTGAAATCAAAACGGCACCGGAGCGGATGGCCATGGGCACCCCCAGCTTGACCAGGACGGAAAGCTCCCGGCGATGGATGCGGAAGTCCTTTTTTTCAATGGAAAAGCCCAGGCGGCCCCGGCGGCGGTAGAGGTAAATCAGCGCGGCGAAAAAGCTGAACGCCTGGGCGATGACGGTGGCCAGGGCCGCGCCGAAGGCCTCCAGCCCCATCACGGGCACAAACAGCAAATCCAAAAGCAGGTTGAGCACCGCCGCCATACCGATAAACACAAAGGGCCTTCTGGAGTCCCCCAGTCCCCGGAGAATGGCGCTGACGGCGTTATAGCCGTAAATAAATATCAGGCCGCACATACAGGTGGAGGCGTAGGCCATAGCCTGGCCCCAGGCCTCCTCCGGGGTGTTCATCACAGAGAGAATCTGCCCCCGCAGGGCCAAGCACAGCGCGCTGACCGCCACGGCGCACAGCAGCATAAAGGTGCTCATGGTGCCGATGAACCGGCCCAGCTGCTCCTTTCGGCCGGCGCCTAAGTACTGGGAGATGATCGTCTGGGCGGCGTTGCAGAAGCCCACCGCCAGGAAGGTCACCAGGTTGAGCACGTCGCCCCCTACAGACAGACCGGACAGACCGGCCTGCCCCACCACCCGGCCTACGATCACCATGTCCACCATATTGTAAATGGCCTGGAGCAGATTGGAGGCGACCAGGGGCAGGGCGAACACCGTCAGGGCGGGCAGGATGGGGCCCTGGGTAAAGTTGTTGATGAATTTTCTCGACGCGGGTTTTTCCATTTGGACGCCCCCAAAGCATATAAGATAGAAAAGCGAATTCGTTTAATACATTGTAAGTATATCACAAAGAAATTTCCCCCGTCAATCCTCCCGGCTCCGAAAAAGCCCCGGAGG
>JAJPXI010000134.1 GCA_021205585.1 Oscillospiraceae bacterium | reverse complement strand
AAAGTAAACGCAACATTTCAAATGCCGGGTGTTGCGTTTACTTTGGAAATTGAGGGATGAAATTGATTTTTGTGTATAACGGGGAAAACCCTTGCAATCGAACAACTGTTTTGCTATAATAGAGACGCCGGGGAAGGGAGGAATCGTATGCCTGAATTTAAAGTGGTTTCGGAGTACACCCCCTCCGGCGACCAGCCCCAGGCCATCGACCTGCTGGCCGCCGGGATCGAAAACGGACTGGACGAGCAGACCCTGCTGGGGGTGACCGGCTCCGGCAAGACCTTTACCATGGCCAAGGTCATCGAGCGGGTGCAGCGGCCCACCCTGGTGCTGGCCCACAACAAGATCCTGGCCGCCCAGCTGTGCGCGGAATTAAAGGAGTTCTTTCCCAACAACGCGGTGGAGTACTTCGTGTCCTATTACGACTACTACCAGCCGGAGGCCTATATTCCCCATACCGACACCTATATTGAAAAGGACTCCTCGGTCAACGAGGAGATCGACCGCCTGCGCCTGTCCGCCACTGCCTCTTTGATGGAGCGGCGGGACGTCATCGTGGTCTCCTCCGTGTCCTGCATCTACGGCCTGGGGGAGCCGGAGGACTTTGCCAAAATGATGGTCTCCCTGCGGGTGGGGGCCACCATGGAGCGGGACGAACTGCTGAAAAAGCTGATCGCCATCCGCTACGAGCGCAACGACATCGCCTTTGAGCGCAACAAGTTCCGGGTGCGGGGGGACACGGTGGAGATTTTCCCCGCCTACTGGCGGGACAGCGCCATCCGGGTGGAGTTTTTCGGGGACGAAATCGACCGCATCTCCGAGGTCAACGCCCTGACCGGTGCCCCCGTCCGCCGGCTGGAGAACATCCCCGTCTGGCCGGCCACCCACTATGTCACGCCCAAGGAGAAGATGGACGCCGCCGTCCAGGAAATCTACCGGGAGCTGGAGGAGCGGGTGGCCTATTTCCAGAAAAACGATATGCTGGTGGAGGCCCAGCGCGTCAAGCAGCGCACCATGTACGACATTGAGATGATGCAGGAGCTGGGCTACTGCACCGGCATTGAAAATTACAGCCGGGTCATCGAGGGCCGTGCCCCCGGCACACCCCCCCACACCCTGATGGACTACTTTCCAAAGGATTTCCTCATGTTCATCGACGAGTCCCATGTGACCCTGCCCCAGGTGCGGGCCATGTACAACGGCGACCGGGCCAGAAAGACCGCCCTGGTGGACTATGGCTTCCGGCTGCCCTGCGCCTTTGACAACCGCCCGCTGAAATTTGACGAATTCCAGAAGCGGCTGAACCAGGTTATTTACGTCTCGGCCACGCCGGGGGAGTACGAGCGTACCCGCTCCGGCCAAATCGCCGAGCAGGTTATCCGCCCCACCGGCCTGCTGGATCCGCTGGTGGAGGTGCGCCCGGTGGAGGGACAGATTGACGATTTAATCGGAGAAATCAATCTGCGCATCCAGCGGCAGGAGCGGGTGCTGGTCACCACCCTGACCAAGAAAATGGCGGAGGATTTGACCGCCTACCTGAAGGATACCGGCATCCGGGTGCGCTATATGCACCACGACATCGACGCCATCGAGCGCACGGAGATTGTCCGGGACCTGCGCCTGGGGGTGTTCGACGTGCTGGTGGGCATCAACCTGCTCCGGGAGGGCCTGGATTTGCCGGAGGTCAGCCTGGTGGCCATCATCGACGCCGACCAGGAGGGCTTCCTGCGCTCCGAAACCGCCCTGATTCAGACCATAGGCCGGGCCGCCCGCAACGCGGAGGGCATGGTCATTCTGTACGCCGACCAGATTACGCCCTCCATGGCCAGAGCCATGGAGGAGACCGGGCGCCGCCGGACCATTCAGGACGCCTACAACCGCGCCCACGGCATCACCCCAAAAACCATCGTCAAGAGCGTGCGCAAGGGCATCGACCTGTCCGAGGAGGCCCCCAGGGAGTACGACGGCGAGGAAAAACAGCTGACCAAACAGCAGCGCCTGGAGTTAATTGCCAAGCTGGAGCGCCAGATGCGCGAGGCCGCCAGGCTGCTTGAATTTGAGTACGCCGCGCAACTGCGCGACCGCATCATCCGCTTACAGGGAAAGGAGTAACCCCGCGCTATGACAGACCGCATCTCCATCAAAGGGGCCAGGGTGAACAACCTGAAAAATATCGACGTGGACATCCCCAGGGACAAGCTGGTGGTGCTGACGGGGGTGTCCGGCTCCGGGAAATCCTCCCTGGCCTTCGACACCATTTACGCCGAGGGCCAGCGGCGCTATGTGGAGTCCCTGTCCTCCTATGCCCGGATGTTCCTGGGCCAGATGGAAAAGCCCGACGTGGACTATATCGACGGCCTTTCTCCCGCCATCTCCATCGACCAGAAGACCACCTCCAAAAACCCCCGCTCCACCGTGGGCACCGTGACGGAGATTTACGACTACCTGCGCCTGCTGTGGGCCAGGGTGGGGACGCCCCACTGCCCCGTCTGCGGCAAGGAGATTCGGCAGCAGAGCGTCGACCAGATTATCGACCAGGTGCTTGCCCTGCCCGAATCCACCCGCATCCAGGTCATGGCCCCCGTCATCCGGGGGAAGAAAGGAACCCACGCCAAAATTTTTGAGGACGCCCGGAAATCCGGTTACGTCCGGGTTCGGGTGGACGGCTCTTTGTACGAGCTGACCGAGGAAATTCCCCTGAACAAAAACCAGAAGCACCACATCGAGGTGGTGGTGGACCGGCTGGTCGTCCGGGAGGGCGTCCGCCGCCGCCTGACCGACAGTGTGGAGACCGCCTCCGCCCTGGCGGGTGGGCTGGTGTTGATTAACATTCTCCCGGAGGATCGGGACGTGCTGTTCTCCCAGAACTACGCCTGCGAGGACTGCGGCGTCTCCATCGAGGAACTGACTCCCCGGATGTTCTCTTTCAACAACCCCTTCGGTGCCTGCCCCACCTGCACCGGCCTGGGGAGCTATCTGAAGGTGGACCCGGAGCGGATTATCCCCAATCAGAACCTGTCCATTCTGGACGGGGCCATCGCCGCCTCCGGCTGGTCCAACATCAAAGGGGATGGCATCTCCCGGATGTATTTCGAGGCCCTGTCGAAAAAATACCATTTCCCCCTGGACGTGCCGGTGATGGAGCTGCCCAAGCGGGCGCTGGACGTGATTCTCTACGGCACCGGCGGGGAAAAGCTCCGGCTGACCTACGAGCGGGCCAATGGCCAGGGGACGCTGACCCAGCCCTTTGAGGGCGTCGCCGCCAACATCGAGCGCCGCTACCAGGAGACCCAGAGCGACAGCGTCCGCCGGGAGCTGGAGCAGTCCATGAGTGAGTGCCCCTGCCCGGACTGCCGGGGCCGCCGCCTGCGCCGGGAGTCCCTGGCGGTGACGGTGGGCGGGCTGGACATCGACCAGTTCTGCCAGAAGTCCGTGACCCAGGCGCTGGAATTTGTGGAAAACCTGGAGCTGCCGGAGCAGAAGCAGCGCATCGCCGCGCTGATTTTGAAAGAGATTACGGCCCGTCTGCGGTTTTTGCAGAGCGTGGGCTTACAGTATTTGACTTTGTCCAGGGCGGCGGCCACTCTGTCCGGCGGGGAAAGCCAGCGAATCCGGCTGGCCACCCAGATCGGCTCCTCCCTGATGGGGGTGCTGTATATCCTGGACGAGCCCTCCATCGGCCTGCACCAGCGGGACAACGACAAGCTGCTGGCCACCCTGAAGCAGCTGCGGGATTTGGGCAACACCCTGATTGTGGTGGAGCACGACGAGGAGACCATGCGCGCCGCCGATTATATCATCGACATCGGCCCCGCCGCCGGTGTCCACGGGGGCCGGGTGGTGGCCGCCGGCACGGCGGAGGAGGTTATGGACACTCCCGGCTCGGTCACCGGGGACTATCTGTCCGGCCGCAAACGGATTCCTGTTCCCGCCCGGCGGCGGCGGGGCAGCGGAAAGTGGCTGCGCGTCCTGGGCGCCCAGGAAAACAACCTGCGGGACATCGACGTGGCCATCCCCCTGGGAACCTTCACCTGCGTCACCGGCGTGTCCGGCTCCGGCAAGTCCAGCCTGGTCAATGAAATTTTATATAAAAAGCTGGCCTGCGACTTAAACCATGCCAAGGGCCGTTCGGGACGGTTTCGGGAGATCCGGGGGGAGGAGTATCTGGACAAGGTCATCGCCATCGACCAGTCCCCCATCGGGCGCACTCCCCGCTCCAACCCGGCCACCTACACCGGCCTTTTTAACGACATCCGGGAGCTGTTCGCCTCCACTCAGGACGCCAAGGCCAGGGGCTATGGGCCGGGCCGGTTTTCCTTCAACGTCCGGGGGGGCCGCTGCGAGTCCTGCCAGGGGGACGGGCTGCTGAAGATTGAGATGCACTTTTTGCCCGATATCTACGTCCCCTGCGAGGTGTGCAAGGGGAAGCGGTACAACCGGGAGACTCTGGAGGTGCGCTACAAGGAGAAAAATATCTACGACGTGCTGGAAATGACAGTGGACGAGGCCCTGCCGTTCTTTGAAAACCTGCCCAAACTGTACGCCAAGCTGTGTACCCTGCGGGACGTGGGGCTGGGCTATATCAAGCTGGGCCAGCCCTCCACCGAGCTGTCCGGCGGCGAGGCCCAGCGGGTCAAGCTGGCCACCGAACTGTCCAGGCGCTCCACAGGCCGCACCGTCTACATTTTAGACGAGCCAACCACCGGCCTGCACACCGCCGACGTCCATCAGCTGCTCCAAGTGCTCCAGCAGTTTGTGGAAACCGGCAACACAGTGGTGGTCATCGAGCACAATCTGGACGTGATTAAAACCGCCGACTATATCGTAGACCTGGGCCCCGAGGGCGGCGACGGCGGCGGCCTGGTGGTGGCCGCCGGCACCCCGGAACAGGTGGCCGCCTGCCAGGACAGCTACACCGGTCAGTACCTGAAGCCCGCCCTGGCCCGCGGCCGCGCAGGGGAAGCGGGGCAAGGTTAAGCCAGGGCAACGCTATTTTCTGTCTTGTAAAAAGTCCGCCTGTATGGTATCATATCGTCAGAAGAACTACAAGTATCTGCTCCCGGAGGTGATTGCTTTGGGCGTGAAAGACACTGCCACCGCAAAATATATGCGCCGGGACACCATTTTGCTGACGTGTTTAACTACTTTGTCTATGGCGGGGAACAGGTAATTTGCCCAGAAAGTCTGGAAGAACTGGATACGAGGGAAATTGAAGTGCCTTACGGCGGCGAGGGCGGCGCGGAGCAGCCGGTTCAGCGCACCAGGGACGTGATAAAATCCGTCACGGCCATGACCGATCGGAAAACCGCCTATCTGATTTTGGCGATTGAGAACCAGGCGAATATCCATTATGCCATGCCCGTGAGGAATCTGGTTTACGACGCGCTTCAATACGCCGCCCAGGTGGAAAAGGCGATTGCGTCCCACGGGAAGTCCGGCGGCTGGCGGGGCGTTGGCGGTGACAAATACCTCTCTAAATTTTTGAAAGAGGACCGCCTGATGCCGGCGCTGACCCTGGTTGTCTACTTTGGGCCGAAGGTATGGGACGGGCCGCTTTCGATTCATGAGATGTTTCAAAAACAGGACGAAAAAGTACTCGCCCTTGTGCCGGACTATCGAATCAATCTGCTGTCCCCGGCGGCGATAGCGGACGAGGATTTTGAGAAGTTTAAGACGACGTTGCGGGAAGTTTTGAGCTTTATCAAGTATTCCAGCGACGCGGATAAACTCAGCCAAGTGTAGGGAAGGACTGATTAAATCGGCAAGAGCGGATGGCGAGAAATTTTGCGACAAAAG
>JAJPXI010000002.1 GCA_021205585.1 Oscillospiraceae bacterium | reverse complement strand
GGGGGCTCCACATCGGAGCGCAGGGCGGCCCTGCGCCGCTCCTCCTTTTCGGCCCCGTAGTTGTCGGCCAGGGCGGGGTCTTTCCCCTCCAGGATGCACATCATCTCCTGGCCGGTGATGGTTTCCTTCTCCAGCAGATAGCTGGCGATTTTGCCCAATATCTCCCGGTTGTCCTCTAAAATCTTCCGGGCCTCGGCGTGGCAGGCCTCGATAATCTCCAGCACCTCGGCGTCCACCCTGGCGGCGGTGTCCTGGGCGCAGGTCAGGCCCATGCCGCCGTCCAGGTACTGGTTTTGAATGGTGGCCAGGCCCATCATGCCGAACTGCTTGCTCATGCCGTACATGGTGACCAGCTTGCGGGCCAGATCCGTGGCCCGCTCGATGTCGTTGGCCGCGCCGGAGGTCTGGGTGTCGAAGACCAGCTCCTCGGCGCTGCGCCCGGCCAGCAGGGATCTGATTTCGGTCAGCAGATCCTCCCGGGACATCAGGAATTTTTCCTCCTCGGGCAGCTGCATGGTATAGCCCAGGGCCCCCTGGGTATGGGGGACGATGGTGATTTTGCTGACAGGCTGGGAATTTTTCTGTTTGGCGGCCACCAGGGCGTGGCCCACCTCGTGGTAGGCGATTAGGCGTTTTTCCTGCTCGGTGAGTACGGTGCCCTTTTTCTCGGTGCCGGCAATGACCACCTCGAAGGAGACCAGCAGGTCGTTCTGGTTCACGGCCTTCCGCCCCTGGCGGACGGCCCGCAGGGCGGCCTCGTTGACCAGGTTGGCCAGGTCCGCGCCCACGCAGCCCGCCGTGGCCTGGGCGATGCGCTTTAAGTCCACGTCCTCGGCCAGGCGGATGTTCCGGGTGTGTACCTGGAGGGTGGCCAGCCGCCCGGCCAGGTTGGGCCGGTCGATGGTGATGCGCCGGTCGAAACGGCCGGGGCGCAGCAGGGCCTTGTCCAGCACCTCCGGGCGGTTGGTGGCCGCCAGGACGATGACCCCCTTGGTGGGGTCGAAGCCGTCCAGCTCGGCCAGCAGCTGGTTCAGGGTCTGCTCCCGCTCGTCGTTGCCGCCCATGCGGTTGTCTCTGGACTTGCCGATGGTGTCAATCTCGTCGATGAAGATGATACAGGGGGCCATTTTGGCGGCCTCCTTGAACAGATCCCGCACCCGGGACGCGCCCACGCCCACGAACATCTCCACAAAGTCGGAGCCGCTGATGGAGAAGAAGGGGACGTTGGCCTCCCCCGCCACGGCCTTGGCCAGCAGGGTTTTGCCGGTGCCGGGAGAGCCCACCAGCAGCGCCCCCTTGGGCAGCTTGGCGCCGATTTCGGTGTACTTCTGGGGGTTGTGGAGAAAGTCGATAATCTCCTCCAGACTCTCCTTGGCCTCGTCCTGACCGGCCACATCCCGGAAGGTTACGCCGGTCTTTTTCTCCACATAGACCTTGGCGTTGGCCTTGCCCACGCCGCCGATGCCGCCGAAGCCGCCGCTGCCGCCCATGCGCCGGAAGGCAAAGCGGTAGAGCAGCATCATGGCCCCCACCATCAGCACGATGGGCACCACATAGTTCAGCAGCAGGCTGACAATGTAGGATGTCTCCTGTACCTGATCCGGCCCGTAGGTCACATCGTTTTCCTCCATCAGGGCGATCAGCTCATCGTCGGACCAGGGGGTGGTGGTATACGTCACCGTCGCGCTGTCTGAGGTTTCATTTCCATCTCCGTTCGGCTCCACATAGGTCAGCGTCCCGTCGCTGTCCATGATCCAGCCGTCCCGGAGATAGAAGACAAATTCGCTGGAGCTCATCTCCACCCGCTCCACCGCGCCCTCGGTCACGGCGGCGCGGAAGTCGGAGTAGATGACATACACCTGGTCGGACGAGGCGGTTGTGGCCCGACAGTAGTTGAGCAGGATGGCCGCCAGCAGCGCCCAGAGCAGGATGGACAGAAAGCCGGTGAATTTTTTCCTTTTGTCATTGTTATCGGGCTTTTTCAAGTCTTTATTCTGGTCCAAAGCGGCGCCCTCCTTATGTGTGCGGTCTTGTAACGCAAACAGCGCGTCCAGGCAAGTATAGTTTGATTTTCAGCCGACATTACTATAACACGGCAGGCGGAGAAAAGCAAGGAGAAGGACGGTAAACTTTCTGTGAAATCGTCATTTATCTGGAGTGTGCGGCTGATTTTTACAGGAATAGGAAGGCGAACGGGCCGCCATACTGGACAGGGGCCGCCCTCCGGCGGCCTTTGGGGGTGTGGTGAATGAAAAAACCGTTCAAAATCCACGACCGGGAGGAGCTGGCGGCCAACCCGGAGCTGCGTCTGTGCCCCAAGTTCGACAGCGCCGCCGTGGCAAAATTCCGGGTGGCCTCCCGGAAGGAGATGGGGGTGCGGGTGGTGGACAACTGCGCCGAGGAGCATATCATGTAACCGGCGCAAGCCGCAGCCAAACCGCCGCCCTGTTTCCTATGCGGAAATAGGGCGGCGGTCTTGATTTTTACAGTGTGTTTGCGGGGGCGGTTACTCCCCGGCGTAGAACTGCACCAGGCGGGTCAAATGCTCGTAGCGCTGCTTGGCGGCCTCCTCGTTGCGCTGGAACAGCTCCGTGGCGCGCTCCGGGAAGGAGCGGGTCAGGGCGGAATACCGGGCCTCGTTCATCAGGAATTCCTGATAGCCGCCGGCGGGGGCTTTGGAGTCCAGGGTGAAGGGGTTCTTGCCCTGGGCCTTCAGGGCCGGGTTGTATCGGAACAGGTTCCAGTAGCCGCAGTCCACGGCCTTTTTCATCTCGCTCTGGCAGTTGGCCATGCCGCCCTTGATGGAGTGCATCTCACAGGGGGAGTAGGCGATGATCAGGGAGGGGCCGTGGTAGGCCTCGGCCTCGGTGATGGCCTTCAGGGTCTGGTTCATATTGGCCCCCATGGCGATTTGAGCCACATAGACGTAGCCGTACTGCATGGCGATTTCCGACAGGGACTTCTTGGCGATGGCCTTGCCGGCGGCGGCAAACTGGGCCACCTGGCCGATGTTGGAGGCCTTGGAGGCCTGGCCGCCGGTGTTGGAGTAGACCTCGGTGTCAAAGACGAAGATGTTCACGTCCTCCCCGGAGGCGATGACGTGGTCCACGCCGCCGAAGCCGATGTCGTAGGCCCAGCCGTCGCCGCCGAAAATCCACACGGACTTCTTGGACAGGTAGTCCTTCTCCGTCAGAATGTCGGCGGCCAGCACGTCGCCGTTCCCGGCGGCCTCCTCCAGGGCGGCGATATAGTCCTCGGTGGCCTGGGCGTTGGCCTTGCTGTCCTCCATGGTGTCCAGCCAGGCCTGGGCGGCGGGGGCGGCGGCGGGGCTGCGCTCAATCAGCTGCCGGGTCTTGTCCGCCAGGCAGGCCCGCAGGGTCTTCTGGCCCAGGTACATCCCCAGGCCGTGCTCCGCGTTGTCCTCAAACAGGCTGTTGCACCAGGCGGGGCCGTGGCCCTGGGCGTCCACGGTGTAGGGGCAGGTGGCCCCGGGGCCGCCCCAGATGGAGGAGCAGCCGGTGGCGTTGGAGATATACATCCGTTCCCCGAACAGCTGGGTAACCAGCCGGGCGTAGGCGGTTTCGGCGCAGCCGGCACAGGAGCCGGAAAACTCCAGCAGGGGCTTGCGGAACTGGCTGCCCTTGACGGACAGGTCGGTCACGTCCTCCTTGGGGGCTACCTGCTCCACCATATACTGGAATACATCCTGCTGCTCCGCCTGGGAGCTTTGGGGCACCATGGTCAGGGCGTGGGTGGGGCAGATGTTGGCGCAGACCGAGCAGCCCATGCAGTCCAGGGGGCTGACGGCGATGGAGAACTGGTACACGCCCTTGCCCTTGCCTGCCTTGAAGGGGACGATTTTCGCTCCCTCCGGGGCGGCGGCGGCCTCCTGCCCGGTCAGGGCGAAGGGGCGGATGGTGGCGTGGGGGCAGACGAAGGAGCACTGGTTGCACTGGATGCACTTGCCGGAGTCCCACTCCGGGACGATGACCGACACGCCCCGCTTCTCATAGGCGGCGGCCCCCAAGGGGAAGGTGCCGTCGTTGTGGGGCAGGAAGGCGGACACGGGCAGGGAGTCCCCGTCCATGCGATCCACCGGCTGGAGCACCTCCCGCACCATCTTGACCAGGTGCTCCGGGCCGGACAGGCTGTCCTGCCTGGGCTGGTCTTCAGCGGTTTTCCAGCTCTCAGGCACCTCCACCTTCACATAGGCGGTGGCCCCGGCGTCGATGGCCTGGTGGTTCATGTCCACCACGTCCTGGCCCTTTTTCAGATAGGAGTTGGTGGCGGCCTGCTTCATGTAGCCGATGGCCTCCTCCTGGGGCAGGATGCCCGCCAGGGAGAAGAAAGCCGACTGCAAAATGGTGTTGGTGCGCTTGCCCATGCCAATTTGCTGAGCCAGGTCGATGGCGTTGATGAGATAGAGCTGTACGTTATTTTCCGCGATATATCGCTTGGCGGAGGCCGACAGGTTGCGCTCCAGATCGGGCACGTCCCACTGGGCGTTGATGATAAAGGTGCCGCCGGGCTTCACGTCCCGGACGATGGGGAAGTCCTGGGTGACGTAGGAGGGATTATGGCAGGCCACAAAGTCGGCCTTATTGATATAGTAGGGGCTGCGGATGGGGTTGTCGCTGAAGCGCAGGTGGCTGATGGTCACGCCGCCTGTTTTCTTTGCGTCGTACTGGAAATAGGCCTGGACGTACTTGTCCGTGTGGTCGCCGATGATCTTGACGGAGTTCTTGTTCGCGCCCACGGTGCCGTCGCCCCCCAGGCCCCAGAACTTGCACTCGATGGTGCCGGCGGCGGCGGTGTTGGGGGAGGGCTTTTCCGGCAGGGACAGGCCGGTCACGTCGTCCACGATGCCGATGGTGAACTCCCGGCGGGGCTGCTCCTTTTGCAGCTCCTCATACACAGCGAACACGCTGCTGGGGGGCGTGTCCTTGGAGCCAAGGCCGTAGCGCCCGCCCACGATGACGGCCTGGCGGCCGGCGTTGGCGAAGGCGGTGACCACGTCCAGATACAGCGGTTCGCCCTGGGCTCCCGGTTCCTTGGTGCGGTCAAGCACGGCGATTTTTTTTGCCGTCCGGGGGATGGCCTCCAGCAGCTTGTCCGCACGGAAGGGCCGGTACAGGCGCACCTTGACCAGGCCCACCTTCTCCCCGCGGGCGTTCAGGTAGTCGATGACCTCCTCGCTGACGTCGCAGATAGAGCCCATGGCGATGATGACCCGGTCGGCGTCGGGGGCGCCGTAGTAGTTGAACAGGCGGTAGTCGGTGCCCAGCCTGGCGTTGACCCGCGCCATGCAGTCCTCCACCACGGCGGGCAGGGCGTCAAAGTAGCCGTTGCAGGCCTCCCGGTTCTGGAAGAAGGTGTCGCCGTTTTCGTGGCCGCCCCGCATGGTGGGGTGCTCCGGGTTCAGGGCCCTGGCGCGGAAGTCCATCACCGCGCCCATGTCCAGCATCTCCCCCAGCTCGTCGTAGTCCCACACGGCCACTTTTTGCAGCTCGTGGGAGGTGCGGAACCCGTCGAAGAAGTTGATGAAGGGCACCCGGCCCTCGATGGCGGCCAGGTGGGCCACGGCGGACAGATCCATGACCTCCTGCACGTTGCCCTCGGCCAGCATGGCAAAGCCGGTCTGGCGGCAGGCCATCACGTCGGAGTGGTCGCCGAAGATGTTCAGGGCGTGGGTGGCCACCGCCCGGGCGGAGACGTGAAAGACGGCGGGGAGCAGTTCCCCGCGATTTTGTACATGTTGGGAATCATCAGCATCAGGCCCTGGGAGGCGGTGTAGGTCG
>JAJPXI010000221.1 GCA_021205585.1 Oscillospiraceae bacterium | reverse complement strand
CCCCCGGCGCGCGCCGGGCATCCCCGACGGGGAATGGCTTCGGGGCCAGGTTCCCATGACCAAGCAGGAGGTTCGGGCCGCCGCCCTGGCCAAGTTGGCCGTCGGCCCATCGGACTGCTGCTGGGACGTGGGGGCCGGGACGGGCAGCGTCAGCGTGGAGATGGCCCTGCACAGCCGCCAGTGCTGGGCGGTGGAGGAAAAGGAGCAGGCGGCGGAGCTGATTTTGGAAAACCGCCGGCGCTTCCGGGCCTGGAAGCTGCGGGTGGTGCGGGGCAGGGCCCCGGAGGCCCTGGAGGGCCTGCCCGCCCCGGACGCGGTGTTCGTAGGCGGCAGCGGCGGGGCGCTGGGGGAGATTCTCTCCCGCGCCCTGGGGGCCAATCCCAGGGTTCGGCTGTGCGTGTCGGCCATCGCCCTGGAGACGCTGGAGGCGGCCTGCCGGGAGATGGAGGAGCTTGGAATCGAGCCGGAGGTGAGCCAGATTGCGGTCAGCCGGACAAAGCGGGCGGGCAGCCTTAATTTGCTGTTGGCCCAGAACCCGGTGTTCCTGATTTCGGGGGCGCGGCCATGAAGCGGCTGATGCTCTCGGCCATGGCCAGCAACAGCGGCAAAACGGTGCTGACCTGCGGCCTGCTGACCGCCCTGAAAAACCGGGGGCTGGAGCCGGAGGCCTTCAAGTGCGGCCCGGACTACATCGACCCCATGTTCCACAGCCGGGTGCTGGGGGTTCCCTGCCGGAACCTGGATTTGTTTTTGCAGGGGGAGCAGGGGGTGGGCCGCACCCTGGCCGGGCAGCGTTCCGGCATCGCCCTGATCGAAGGGGCCATGGGTTTTTACGACGGCCTGAACGGCACCGACCAGGCCAGCCCGTGGCAGCTGGCCGCTTCGTGGAACATCCCCACGGTGCTGATTCTGCGGCCGGGGGGCGGCAGTCTGACTCTGGCGGCCCAGCTGAAGGGCCTGCTGGACTTTCGCCGCCCCTGCCCCATTGTGGGGGTGATTTTCACCGACTGCAAGCAGTCCCTGCACGACTACCTCAAGCCCCTGGTGGAGCGGGAGACCGGCCTTGCGGTGCTGGGCTGGCTGCCCCCCATGGAGCAGGCCCGGCTGTCCAGCCGCCATCTGGGGCTGGTCAGGGCGGAGGAAGTGACGGATTTTCAGCAGCGGTTCCAGGCGGTGGCCGCCCAGCTGGAGCAGACGGTGGATATTTCCAAACTGCTCCGGCTGGCGGGGGAGGTTCCCCAGGGGGAGCAGACGCGAACACCGCCGCCGCCCCCCCGGTGCACCATCGCCGTGGCCAGGGACGAGGCCTTCTGCTTTCACTACGCCGACGGCCTGGAGGAGTTGGAGCGCCAGGGGGCCAGGCTGGTCTATTTCAGCCCCCTGCACGACAGCGCGCCCCCGGCCATGGACGGGCTGTACCTGTGCGGCGGCTATCCGGAGCTGCACGCCGGGCAGCTGGCGGAAAACCGCTCCATGCGCCAGGCGCTGAAAGCGGCCATTCTGTCCGGCCTGCCCACCCTGGCCGAGTGCGGCGGCTTTCTGTATTTGCAGCGGCAGCTGGAGAGCCCGGAGGGGGAGGCTTACCCCATGCTGGACGTGCTGCCGGGGCGGGGCTTCCCCACCGGGGGCCTGCGCCGGTTTGGCTACGCCCATCTGTGCCCCCAGGAGGACAGTATGCTGTTCCGGGCGGGGGAGCGGATCCCCGTCCACGAGTTTCACCACTGGGACTGCACCCAGCCGGGGCAGGCGCTGCCGGTGGAAAAGGCCAACGGGAAGCGCTGGCGCTGCGGCGTCTGCACCCCCAGTCTGTACGCCGGGTTTCCCCACCTGCACTTAGGGGGACAGCTGCCCCTGGCCCGGCGGTTCGTGAACCGGGCGGAGCATTATAAACGACATGGAGGAGATCAAAATGGAGCTGGATGAACTGTTTGCGCGGATGCCCCCTGTGAGAGAAGAGGATTTGGCGGCCTCCAAGGCCCACTGGGACAATCTGGCCAAGCCCCTGGGCAGCCTGGGAGCCCTGGAGACGGCCATCACCAAAATGGCCGCCCTGACAGGCCGGGTGGACTTTGCCCTGAACCGGCGGACCCTGGTGGTGGTCTGCGCCGACAACGGCGTGATCGCCCACAATGTCAGCCAGTCGGACGAGACGGTGACGGCGGCGGTGACGACCGCCCTGGGGGTAGGCACCAGCACGGCCAACTATATGGCCCGGCAGGTGGGCTGCCAGGTGCTGCCCGTGGACGTGGGGGTGAAGGACTTCGGCGGCGCTCCCGGCGTGCTGTCCCGGCGCATTCGCAACGGCACGGCGGACATGACCGTGGAACCGGCCTTCAGCCGCCAGGAGTGCATCCAGGCCCTCCGGCTGGGCATCGACCTGGCCGGGGAGCGCAAGCAGCAGGGGGACGACTGCCTGCTGCTGGGAGAGATGGGCATTGGCAACACCACCACCACCTGCGCCGTGGCCAGCGTGCTGCTGGGCCGGGAGCCGGAGGAGCTGGCGGGCCGGGGCTCCGGCCTGTCCAACCAGGGGCTGCAAAATAAAATCGCCGCCATTCAGACCGCCGTGGCCGTCCACCGACCCGACCCCGCCGACCCGGTGGACGTGCTGCACAAGGTGGGCGGGCTGGATCTGGCCGTGCTGACCGGACTGTGCATCGGAGGGCGGCTGCACCGCCTGCCCGTGCTGCTGGACGGGGTGATCAGCGACGTGGCCGCCCTGTGCGCCGTCCGGCTGTGTCCCCAGGTCAAACAGGCCCTGACCGCCAGCCACCTGTCGGCGGAGCCGGCGGCGGGGATGATGCTGGAGGAGTTGGAGCTGTCGCCTTTGATCTGCGCCGGGATGCGCCTGGGGGAGGGCACCGGAGCGGTGGCCGCCCTGGGGCTGCTGGACACGGCCATGAGCGTCTACCACAGCGGGCACACCTTCGGGCATTTGGGCATCGACGCCTACACCCCCCAGTCTTAAATGCTGACCCTGGTCATCGGCACCGCCGCCAGCGGAAAGAGCGCCTGGGCGGAGGAGCATACCCTGTCCCTGCCGGGCCGCCGGGTCTACCTGGCCACTATGGAGCCCTTCGGCGCCCAGGCGGCCCAGCGCATTCAGCGGCACCGGCTGCTGCGGGCGGGCAAGGGCTTTGAAACGGTGGAGCGATATGTGAACCTGGCCGGCCTGGAGCTGCCGGAGGGGTGCAACGTGCTGCTGGAGTGCCTGGGCAACCTGCTGGCAAACGAGATGTACCGCCCGGACGGGGGCGGCCCCCAGGCGGCGCTGGAGGGGGTGTTGGCCCTGCGCCGCCGCTGCCGCCATCTGACGGTGGTGAGCAACGAGATCGCCTCCGGCGGGGAGGACTACCTGGGAGACACCCAGGCCTACATGGCCCAGCTGGGCTGCCTTCACCGCTTGCTGGCCCAACAGGCGGACATGGTGACGGAGGTGGTCTGCGGGGTGGGGAACATTTTGAAAAAGCCTGCGGCCTATAAAAACTATGTCTGCGGCATCTGACAAAATCTTTTGCCATCTGCTCCTGCCATAGTTATTAGAGGTTCCCTGAAATAGAGCCCATGTCCCGGGGAGGTAATTTTTGCTATGAGACGAATGATCCATATCATGCAGGGCGTACTGATTTTCATCGGCGCGGCGGCCATCGCGCTGTTCGGGTATTTTTACGCTGTCAACCACTACTGCACCGATGAAATCCCAAGCACCAGCGGCATTTACATCTATACGGTGGACGAGAGCTTTGGCCAGCTCAACCAGCGGTACGCCTCCGTCCGGGGCCTGGAGATCGACGATGCGCTGTCCGGCCGGTACGCCGGCATGGAGGACGTGCCGGACATCGCGGCCATGGAGGGCGTGGAGCAGGTGTACCTGTTCGACGACGTGTTTTTCCTCCAGGACGGCGGCTTGATCGACCGGGCCATCGACGGGGACATGGAGGCGACGGGATCCATTCCCCAGGCGGTGTATGAGGACTACGCCTCGGTTTCCGGCGTGTGGTCCCTGTTCTCCATCACCGAGGGGGAGGCCCCCCGGGACGGGGCGGGGGAGATTGCCCTGAGCGCCGACTGGCTGGAGCAGCTATACGGCATCACCGACCCCTCCGCCGCCCTGGGGCAGACTCTGGAGTTTTGCGGCCAGAGCTACACCCTGACCGGCGTGCACAGCTACCCCTTCGCCTGGGTGTCCTTCCAGGCCGGGGACAATTTGGGGTACTACGCCTACGACCCGGAGACCTTTGACCAGTTCGCCCAGGAGACCGAACAGTTCTGGCAGGAACAGGACGGCGATTATTTCCTGTCCGCCCTGGTGGTCTGCGAGGACACGGAGCAGGTGCAGGATTCGCTGCTGCAACAATATCCCGGCAGCAATTACCTGAGCAAAACCTTTGTCACCGCCTGGAAAACCAGTACCAACGCGGCCTATTGGCGCACGGTGGCCCTGGCCGCTGTCTTCGTGGCCGCCATCGTGGTCTGCTCCTGCCTGCTGCTCCAGCGGTGGCTGCGCAGAAGGCTTCGGGAGCAGACGCAATAAAATCTGGAAAAATACCACAGGAACGCGGGGGAGAGACGGCCATGCGCATGAGAAAAAAGAAAAACCTGGTTCCCAGGATGGAGCGGTGCGGCCCGGTTTGGGTGCGCGAGCCGGAGCAGCGCCGGGGCCGCTGGCGGGAGCTGATGGGGCCGGATTGCCCGCTGTATGTGGAGCTGGGCTGCGGCAAGGGCCGCTTCACCTGCGACAGCGCCGCCCTGGAGCCCCAGGCCCTGTTCGTGGCCGTGGAGCGGGTGCCCGACGCCATGGTCATGGCCATGGAGCGGGCCATGGAGCGGCAGCTGTCCAACGTATTTTTTGTGGACGCCGACGCGGCCCGCCTGACCGAATACTTCCAGCCGGGGGAAGTGGACAGAATCTACCTGAATTTCTGCGACCCCTGGCCCTCCAACGGCCGGGCCAAGCGCCGTCTGACCCACCCGGACTTTCTCAACCGCTACGCCGCCGTCCTCCGGGGCGGCGGGCGCGTCCAGTTTAAGACGGACAACCGGGACCTGTTCGAGTGGTCCCTGCACCAGTTCCCCAGGGCGGGCTTTGATTTGGAGGAAATCAGCCGGGATCTGCACAAAAACGGCGTGCGTGGGGTGATGACCGACTACGAGGCCAAATTCCACGCCCAGGGCCAGCCCATCTTCCGCTGCGTCGCCCGCCGCCGGTGGGACTACCGGCCGGTCATTTCCCCTGCGGGCGGGGCCGCGCCGAAAGCGTAATTTTGGCGGAGAAAAATACGGAAGAGCCTCAATTTCGCGTTTTCCTTTTCATATCGGCATAAGCGCCCCCGCTCAACAGCCCGAGGGCGGCAAACGCCGGGAGGAAGCCGGACAGTCCGCCGCAGGCGGGGAGGCTCCCAGCAGGGCAAACATCACGGACAAAAACAGCGCCACCCAGATGGGGACGCTCCGATACCACCGCTTCACCGGGCCCATCTGTACCCACTCCCCCAGACCGTCTGGATATACGGCTTGCACCCGGCCTTCGCGAATTTCGCCCGGATTTTACTGACGTGTTCCATGATGACGCCCACGTCAGCGCTGCTGTCGATGTCCCAAATCTGTTCGAATATGTGGTCTTTGCTGAACAGCTGGCCGGGGTGGAGGAGAGCAGCTCCACAATGGCGAACTCCTTCGGGAGCAGGGGAACCGGTGCGCCCTGAAAATAGACCTCCCTCGCGGTGTAGTCGATGACAAGCTCGCCGTCGAATTTTGTCCGGATTTGTTTAGGAAGCACTGATTAAATGCGCCTGCGGCGGCTGGCAATGATTTTGCACAAGAGC
>JAJPXI010000179.1 GCA_021205585.1 Oscillospiraceae bacterium | reverse complement strand
CATTGCCAGCCGCCGCAGACGCATTTAATCAGTGCTTCCTTAGAGGTTCCCTTTACTTCAAATCGTAATTGGAGCTGAATTTCAGGTTGTCGAAGTTGATGCGGCGGGTGGTGGTGTCGGAGGTGATGCGGCGGTTGGGGATCTCCTCAAAGGGGGCGGAGCGCTCCTGCTCCCGATGGCTGGGGGCCGGTTCCTCCTGCGCTGCCGGTTCCGGCGGCTCCTGGGGAGGCTGTTCCTCCTGGGAGGGCTCCTGCGCTGCCTCCTCCGGGGCGGCCTGCTCCTCCATCATGTGCTGGATGGACTGGCCGATTTCCTCCGCCGTGTTTTCCACGGCGTTCTCCCGCTGGGCCACGCTGTCCAGCTGGAGCAGGGCCTGCTGTTGCTGCTCCATGGCCTGGCGCACCTGCTCCACATAGTCGGCGGTGGCCTTCTGGGCGGCCTCCAGGCGGGCCTGCTCCCCGGCGGTCTGGCGGCGCAGTTGGGCGATGGCGGACTGGGTCTCCTCCTCGGCGGCGCGAACCATCTCCTCCTTGTGCTTTTCAGCGTCGGCCACCATCTCGTCGGCGGCCTGCTGGGCGGCCAGCAGCGCCCGGCGCATCCCCTTTTCGGTGGCCCGGTACTCCTCCAGGGAGTCGGCCAGCACCTTCATTTTGGCTTTCAGGGTGGCGTTTTCTTTGTACAGCGCGGAGTAATCCACCGTCAGCTGGTCCAGAAACTCATCGACCATGGACATATTGTAGCCGCCGAAGGAGGCCTTGGTAAAGGATCGCTCCGCCACTTCCTGGGGTGTCATCATAATGCGCGCACCCCCTTACGAAAAGTACAGGCCGTTGTTTTCCAGGTCATTAATCAAGTCGCCGATGATGTCCACGTTATACGGCGTGATAATGTAAGTGGAAATGGCCACCTTTTTGATTTTCCCCTCGTTGGCGTAGGCCACGCCGGAGAGAAAGTCCAGCAGCCGCCGTGCGATTTCCTTCTGGGTGGACTCCAGATTGAGCACCACCGTGCGCTTGTCCCGCAGGTGGTCGGCGATCTCGGAGGCCGACTCGAACTTGTCGGGCTTGACCAGCACCACCTGGAGCTGGGTGGTGGTGTGGATGTTGACCACCTTGTTGTTCCGGCGCTCGCTCTCCGCGTTTCGGTCGTAGGCCGGCTCACGGGCCTTTTCCCGCACGGCGCTGCCCCGGTCTGCCGGCTCAAACTCGTCGAAGTCGTCTGCCTCCTCGTCCTCATAGGGACGGGCGATGCGTTTAATCTCGTCAAGGAAACCCATTTTAATACAACCCCTTTGTTTCTAAGTATATTATGTATGCTATCCGGCCAGGGGCGGTCGGGGCCCGAACAGGGCGGTTCCCACCCGGATCAGGGTGGCCCCCTCCTCCACGGCTTCCTCAAAGTCGCCGCTCATGCCCATGGACAGACAATCCACCTGCCTATTATTATCCGACATTTTTTGTCTTATGTCAACAAAAAGCTGTCTGGTTTGCGAAAAAAACTTTCGGCTGCTCCCGCCGGGGGGCGGGGCGGGGGGAATGCACATCAGCCCCCGCAGGCGGATATGGGGCAGCTCCGCGCACTGGAGGGCCAGGGGCAGGATCTCCTCCGGCGGCAGGCCGCCCTTGCTCTGTTCCCCGGCGATGTTGACCTCCAGCAGGATGTCCTGCACCAGCTCCAGCCGGGCGGCGTATTTTTCGACGGCCTCCAGCAAATGCAGAGAGTCCACCGACTGGATCAAATCCGCCCGGCCTACAACCTGCTTGACCTTGTTGGTCTGTAACCGGCCGATGAAGTGGAGCGCGGCCCCCTGGTAGGCGTTGTCGGCCAGGTGGGCGGTCATCTCCTGCACACGGTTTTCCCCGCACACCCGGATACCGGCGGCGATGGCCGCCCGGATGGCGTCGGAGGTCTGGGTCTTGGTGGCGGCGGCCAGGGTAATCTCCTCCGGCCTCCGCCCCGCCCGGCGGGCGGCGGCCTCCACCCGCGCCAGCACCGCCGTCACATTTTCCTGGACACTCATTCCACTACCACCTTTCCATCGTACAGCCCGGAGGCCCTGACAATCACCTCGTCCCCCGCCCGGAGCAGATGGCCGCTGTCCTCGGTGGCAGGGGTGACCAGGTAATAATCGCTGCCTGCGGCCACGATTTCCACCGGGTTGAACTGGGCCTGGGCGCCCACCACGGTGTACACCCCTGTCACCTGGACGGTGACGCTCTCGCCGGTCTCCTCGTCGACCGTCGTTTCTTCTTCAATGCGCAGGGCCTTTTGGGGAACGCGGATGCCCTCGTACCGCTCCAGCACCAGCTCCGCCGTCTGCTCCCGCAGGGCGAGTACGTCGGTCAGGCTCCGATTGCTGGACAGCGTCAGCACCAGCTGCCCGTCCTCCGCCGCGCCCAGCTGCTCCACCTCCACCGACAGCTCCAGGCTGGAGGAAAAGACCAGCAGCAGTTCCTCCCCCTCGGTCAGCTCCCGGGCCTGTTCCTCGGTGATAACAGCGGCATAGTACCAGCTGTCCCCGGTGACGATTTTGCCAATCAGCCCGTCGGTGGAGCCCGGGGCGCTGAGCGCCGTCTCCAGCTGGGAGGGGGACATGGACAGCAGGGCCTCCGGCGTCAAAATCTGTTCCAGGCCATCTACGATTTGAGAAAACAGGCCGGAGCTGGAGCTGGTCAGGGAGGAAGTGCCGCCGCTGGACTGGGCGGACAGGGCGGCAATCTGCGCCTCCAATTCCTCAATGGCCTGGCTGATGGTTTCGCTCAGGCCGTCGTCCTCCGAAGAGGAATCGGCCAGGGCGTACTGGAGGGTCAGGGTACGCAGGGTCTGAGCGCTTGTCCCCAGGGCGGACAGTTTCCCGCCCGCCGCCTGCTCCCGCAGGTTCAGGATGGCCTGGAGAACCTGCCGCTCCAGATCGATCTGGTTTTCCAGGGCGCTGCTGCTGAGGATGGCGTTAAGCTGCTCCAGTTCCTGCTCCAGTTCCGTCAGCTGCTGCTGGTTCTCCAGCGCGCCGCTGTCCTGGTAGATCTGGGCCACCTCCTCGCCTACAGCCACTCTGCCCCCCTCGGATGCCACCACGTTTACGGTGCCGCCGCCGCCGGACAGGGTCTCCTCCTCCCGGACGACCACCCCGTCCAGGTCCAGGCTGTCGTCCAGGGTGTCCAGATAGGCGATGGTGGTGGTGAAGGGGTCGTTCAGGCTCCGCACGGCGTAGATGCCCAGATAGAGCAGGACCCCCACAAGGAGAATCAGGGTCACAACCCTTGTGAATTTTTTGCCTTCCTTCATGGGGGCTCCTTCCCCGGGGTTACGGCTGCGGGACCGGGGACAAATCCACCGGCCTGTCCGGGGTGATGGTGGAGATGGCGTGCTTGTAGATAATCTGCTGCTTGCCGTCGCTGATGAAGACGACGACAAACTGGTCGTAGGCGGCGATGGTTCCCCGCAGCTGGTAGCCGTTCATCAGGAACATGGTCACATTGGCCCTGCTCTGGCAGGCCCGGGACAGGAAAAGGTCTTGGATTTGATTGGATTTTTGCATAGGTCATACGCTCCTTTTTTATGTAGGAAGCCCGAAGCCGCGCCCATGCTTTTCCCTGAAGAATCTTTGGCACGGTGTCCGGGATTTCCCCGTAGTCGCTTTATACTACCCCAAATTCTCCCATGATTTCTGTCGAAAAAACGAGGGCCGTTTCAAAGTCGGGCGCTTTTTTCCATAAAAACCACCGAATGGATTGATCCCGGCGGAACCAGGTCAGCTGCCGCTTGGCGTACTGCCGGGTGTGCAGCTTGATTTCTTCCGCCGCCTGCTCCAAATCTCCGCCGTTCTCCAGCGCGGCGGCCATCTCCTTGTAGCCGATGGCCTGCATGGCAGTGCAGTCCCTGGGGACGCCCCGCTCCAACAGGGCGGACACCTCCCCGGCCAGGCCGTCCTCCATCATCCGGTCCACCCGCCGGTCAATCCGCTCCCACATATCCGCCCGGTTTTCAAAGGCCAGGCCGATGGAAACCGCTTCGTACCTGGGGGGCTGGCGGCGGCTGGTCTCGTCGTGCTCGGTGATGGTTTTCCCCGTCTCCTGCCAGACCTCCAGGGCCCGGATAATCCGCTTGGCGTCGGCGGGGTGCAGCCGGGCGGCCCGCTGGGGGTCCACCTGCTGGAGCTGCCGGTACAGCTGGGGCAGCTCCCCCCGGGCGGCCCGCTCCTCCAGCCGGCGGCGGCAGCCGCCGGAAAAGGCGGCGAATTCCCGCCCGGCCAGCAGGGCGTCCCGGTACAGCCCGGTGCCCCCGGCCACGATGGGCAGCTTGCCCCGGCGGAGGATATCGTCCACGCAGGCGGAGGCCTGGCGGACATAGCGGGCGGCGGAGTAGTTCTCCCAGGGTTCCGCCACGTCCAGCATATGGTGGGGCACGGCGGCCCGCTCTTCGGCGGTGGGCTTGGCGGTGCCCACGTCCATCCCCCGGTAAATCTGCATGGAGTCGCAGGAGACGACCTCCCCGTTCCACCGCCGGGCCAGCTCCACCGCCAGCCGGGTCTTCCCCGAAGCCGTGGGGCCAACCACGGTCAAAATTTTCCCGGCCACAGCGCACCTCCCGCCCGGCCTGTCCGGCTCTCCCCATGATTGTACCCCATTTCCACGCAAAACGCAAGGGCGGCGGACAAAATATCTGCACGCCCCCCGCGCCTGTTGCAAAATCGCTGCGGAATTGACGGCGAAATTGTTGTTGCCTTTTTCCAGCGTCTCTTTTATACTTATAAAAATAAACGCCCTTTGGACGGGGCGCGAGGATTTCCACCCAATCTGCACATATTACATGTAGGGCGGCGCTGTAACAGGGCGGGCCGAAACCGAAGGGAGAAGCATGGCCGGGAGAAAGCAAATGTGGATGGTCATACTGGTTTGCGCGGCGGCGGCAATGCTGGCGGCGGCGCTGATTTTCGCCCTGAAAGAGCGGACGGAGCAGGATTCCGCCGTCTCCCGGGGGAACCTGTCCGCCTCGGAGGAGCCCGGCGCCGCCGGGGAACAGGAGGCCATAGAAAGCGCCGCGGAAGCGCCGGACGGGCCGGAGGACGGGGAGAATGGCCAGGGGAAAACAGACCTGCGGCCCGACCCGTCCAAACCCATGGCCGCCCTGACCTTTGACGACGGGCCCAGCGCCGCCGCCACCCACCTGGTGCTGGACGTGCTGGAGGAGTATCAGGTCAGCGCCACCTTTTTCCTCCTCGGGCGCAACATCAGCGAGGACGTCTACGGCGATGTCCAGCGCATGGCGGCCCTGGGCTGCCAGGTGGAGAGCCACAGCTGGAGCCACCGGCGGCTGACCGAGCTGACCGCCGAAGAAATCCAGGAGGAGGTCGAAAAGACCTCCGACGCCATTTACGCGGCGGCGGGCATACGTCCCACTCTGCTGCGCCCTCCCTTCGGCAGTTACAACGACGAGGTGAAAGCGGCGGCGGGGGTGCCCCTGTTCTGCTGGTCGGTGGACACCAGGGACTGGGAGTCCAAAGACCCGGAGGCCATCCTGGCCGCCGTGCAGGAGAATGCCTTTGACGGCTGCGTCATCCTGATGCACGATATTTACGACACCACAGCCCAGGCCTGCCAGCAGGTCGTCCCCTGGCTGCTGGAGCAGGGCTACCAGCTGGTGACAGTCTCCCAGCTGATGGAGGCCAGGGGCGTCGTTTTGGAGGCGGGCGGGGCTGTTTATGGCTCGGCAAAGCCATAAACAGCTCCGCTGGCCCCTGCATCTGCCTGATTTCGCCGCCCGATTTTGGTGAAAATGCAAAAACAGAGCCGGACCATTTCGGTAAAATTGATAGAATAAACAACAAGAA
>JAJPXI010000074.1 GCA_021205585.1 Oscillospiraceae bacterium | reverse complement strand
GGACAACCCCCTCCGGGCGCTGCTGGAGCAGGGCAAGCGGGTCATCGCCGTGGAACTGGATCCCCCCACGGACGACCGCATCGACGGCTTTCTCCAGGGGGTGCGTACCCTGAAACAGGCGGGGGCCGACGCGGTGACCATCGCCGACTGTCCCATTGGCCGCCCCCGGGCGGACAGCAGCCTGCTGGCCTGCAAGATCAAGCGGGAGCTGGGGGTGGAACCCCTGCCCCACATGACCTGCCGGGATCGGAACCTGAACGCCACCAAGGCCCTGCTGCTGGGACTGTCCATGGAGGGGGTACATAACATCCTGCTGGTCACCGGCGACCCCATCCCCTCCGCAGACCGGGAGCAGGTGAAAAGCGTCTTTAATTTCAACTCCCGCAAGCTGGCCCGCTATGTCTCCGATTTGAACAAGGACACCCTCTCGGTGCCCTTCCAGATTTTTGGCGCGCTCAACCTGAACGCCGCTAATTTCCAGGCCCAATTAAAGCTGGCCGCGGAAAAGGAGGCGTGCGGCGTCCAGGGCTTCCTGACCCAGCCCATCCTGTCCCAGACGGCCCTGGACAACCTGAAGCTGGCCCGCCGGACGCTGAGGGGCAAGCTGCTGGCCGGCATTTTCCCCGTGGTCAGCTATCGCAACGCCTGTTTTCTTAACAACGAAATCGCCGGCATCCACGTTTGCGATGAAATTATCCAGCTCTACCGGGATAAGGATCGGGAGGCCTGCGAAGAGCTGGCCGTCCAGATTTCCCGCCAGGTGGCCGCCGCTGCCGCCCCCTACTGCCACGGCTACTACCTGATGACCCCCTTCAGCCGGGTGGCCCTGATGAGCCGCATCATCCGGGCCATCACCGAAGGGGAGCCGGGTGAAAATCTTCTGGATTTATCTTGACAAACCCTTAAAATTCAGGTACTCTATATAAGCAAAGCGCCCCCGCCCGGCGGCGGGCGCGTCATGGAGCGGTATCGAAGTGGTCATAACGGGCCTGACTCGAAATCAGGTAGTCCGCAAGGGCTCGTGGGTTCGAATCCCACCCGCTCCGCCAGCGAAGAATCCAGTAACCATGCAGGTTTCTGGATTTTTCTTTTTTGCGCCCGCTCCAAAAATCACCCGCTTCAGGAAGCGGTATTCCGCTCACCATCGCCTGCGCCGAGGAGAGATTTGAACTGTAATCCAGATATTCCACATAAATCTACAAAAACCATTGATTTTAGAGCGGACTGCGGTGTTGCCTTAATCTGAAGAGAGTATTAAAAACCCCCAATGGGCCACTCTTAACGAATGGCCCATTGGGGTGAAAAGAAAGATAAAATAATGAAAAGCACACCAAAACGAACCCTGGCTCTGACGTCGCCAGCATCCAAATGGCGTTTCTATAGTACACCGAATCAGGAAAAGAGAAGTGAATTTTTTGTGAATAATTTGTGAATTAAGCCCCTGCTCCGCAGGGCGGCGGGGCAAAACACTTGCGTTTGAAGAAATGTTGCGGTACAATATTTTCTGCGGAATCACCGCGCAAGGAGGACTCCCATTGAAATTAAAACGATTGCTGGCGGCGGGGCTGACTGCGGCCCTGCTGCTTTCCCTGCCCATGACCGCCTGGGCGGAGGATGAGACGGACGGCCAGGACGAGATTTCGATCATCTGGCTGGAGGACGGCCTGGAGCTGTGCGTCACCTCCGGCGTGGAGACGGGGGATTTGCTCCCGGTGAAAAACGGAGAGGGGCTGTACGGCTATGTGGATCTGACCGGTCAGGTGGTCATCGAGCCCCAGTATGATGACGCCGCCAGCTTCTCCGAGGGCCTGGCCCGGGTGGAGCTGGACGGGGTAATCAGCTTCATCGACCTGAACGGCGACGTGGCCTTTACCCTGGAGGACGCCGACAGCGCGGGAAGCTTCTCCTGCGGCCGGGTCTGGTACGAGGTGGACGGACTGGTGGGCGTGGCCGATACTGAGGGCAACATCATCCTGGAGCCCTACTATGAAAACATCGGCGGCTACTCCGAGGACTACACCTGGGTGGAGGCCAATGACCTGTACGGCTACATCGACCTGGACGGCGAGGCGATTACCAACCTGATCTACGGCGAGGCCGGTTCCTTTCACGAGGGCCGGGCCTGTGTCTGGACCGAGGACGAGGGGTACGGCTATATCGACACCAGCGGCGAGCTGGTGGTGGAGCTGCAATACACCACCGCCACTTCTTTTAACGACGGCTACGCCTGCGTCTCCCTCGACGGGGGCTTCGGCTTTATCGACCTGGACGGCAACGTGGTAGTGGAACTGACCCTGGGTTATACCGACGCGCTGTACGACGGTCTGGCCTGGTCCCGGGACAACGACGCGGGGCTGTACGGCTTTGTGGACTCCATGGGCCAGATGGTCATCGAGCCGGAATACAACTATGCGTCCGCTTTCTCCGGCGGCCTGGCCTCGGTGTACGACGGGGAGTATTTCGGCTACATCGACATGGAAGGGAACGTGGTCATCCCCCTGGAGTACAAGGCGGTCTACCGCTTTTCCGAGGGCCTGGGCCGGGTGTGGGACGGCACCTACTACGGCTTTTATAACCTGGACGGGGAGCTGATCCTCCCCCTGGAGTACGACAGCGCGGCCGCCTGGAACTATGTGGCCGTGGTGGAGAAGGACGGGCTGCACGGCTTCTTCATCAACCCCTACTATGAGTCGGTTTCGGTGACCGCCCACCAGGCCACCCGGCAGCTGAACCTGAACTGGAGCCGCATTTTGCGCTACGGCATCTTCGTCCTGATCGCCCTGGCCCTGATCGCCGCCGCCGTCATCCCGCAGATTAAGAGCCGGGCCGAGAAAAAGGCTCTGAAGGAAAGCCAAAGGGCGGCAAAGTCAAAAAAGAAGAAATGAGGCATTAAAATGACAAAAATTGATATTTTTTCCGGGTTCCTTGGGGCGGGCAAAACCACCCTGATCCAAAAGCTCATCGCCCAGGCCTACCAGGGGGAGAAACTGGTGCTGATTGAAAACGAGTTCGGGGAAATCGCCGTGGACGGCGGCTTCCTGCGCTCCGCCGGGGTGGAGATCACCGAGATGAACTCCGGCTGCATCTGCTGCTCCCTGGTGGGGGATTTTCACGACGCCCTGGAGCAGGTCATCGACCAGTTCCACCCCGACCGCATCCTCATCGAGCCCTCCGGCGTGGGCAAGCTGTCCGACGTCATCCGGGCGGTTCAGGGGGTGGAGGGCCCTGAGGTGAAGCTCAACAGCTTTACCACGGTGGTGGACGCCGCCAAGGCCAAAATGTATATGAAAAATTTTGGGGAGTTCTTCAACAACCAAATCGAGCACGCCGCCTGCGTCATTCTCTCCCGCACCGCCGGCATGGCCCAGGATAAGCTGGAGGCCGCGCTGGAGCTGATTCGCCAGAAGAACCCGGACGCCCCGGTAATCACCACCCCCTGGGAGCAGCTGTCCGGCGCGGCCATGCTGGAGGCCATCGAGGGTCAGGCCAGCCTGAAAACCGCCCTGGCTGATATGCTCCGGGACATGGAGGACGAGCACGACCACTGCGACCATGACCACGATGAGCATGACGGCCATGACCACTGTGACCATGACGACGAGGAACACCACCACGATGAGCACGAGCATGACCACGATGAGCACAGCCACAAGGAAGGCGAGGCCTGCCCGGTGTGCGGCGGCCACCATCACCACCACGACCACCACCACGCCGACGAGGTCTTTGAAAGCTGGGGCGCGGAGACCGCCCGGCCCTACGGCCAGGAGGACGTGGAGCGGATTCTGTCCGGCCTGGACCGGCAGGAGAAATGGGGCCTGGTGCTGCGGGCCAAGGGCTTCGTCCCCTGCGCCGGCGGCGGTGACTGGATCTATTTCGACTACACCCCCGGAGAGGTTAACGTCCGCCGGGGCGAGCCGGCGGTTACCGGGCGCGTCTGCGTCATCGGCTCCAAACTCAACCAGGCGGCCCTGAAGGAGTTGTTCCAAATTGGCTAACAAGGGCAGAGAGATCCCGGTCTACCTGTTCACCGGCTTTCTGGAGAGCGGAAAGACCACCTTTATCCAGGACTCCCTGGCGGATCCCCAGTTTAACGAGGGGGAGCCCACCCTGCTGCTGCTGTGCGAGGAGGGGGAGGTGGAGTACGACCTGTCCCGCTTCGCCCACCCCAACGTGCAGTGCCGTACCCTCCAGGGCCAGGAGGAACTGACCGAGGAAACCCTGGCCCGCTTCCAGAAGGAGACCGGGGCGGAGCGGGTTCTGTGCGAGTACAACGGGATGTGGCTGCTGGACGCCTTTTACAACGCCATGCCCCCCAGCTGGCGGGTGTTCCAGGAGGTCTTTTTCGCCGACGCAGGGAGCATCCTGACCTATAACGCCAACATGCGCCAGCTGACCTTCGACAAGCTGCAAAGCTGCGAGATGGCGGTGTTCAACCGCTGCGACGACGAAACGGATCGGATGGAGCTGCACAAGCTGGCCCGCGCCGCCTCCCGGAGCGTGGAGATTATCTACGAGTCCAGGGACGGCAGCCTGGCCTATGACGACATCCAGGACCCCCTGCCCTTCGACCTGGATGCCGCCGTGGTGGACATCAAGCCGGAGGACTACGCCCTGTGGTATCGGGACCTGTCCGCCGAGACCGACAAGTACGAGGGAAAAACCGTCCGCTTCCTGGGCCGGGCTCTGACGAAAAAGACCATGCCCTCCGGCTTCATCGTCGGCCGGCACGTCATGACCTGCTGCGTGGAGGACATTCAGTTCGCCGGACTGGTGTGCCTGTGGGACAAGGCCAACGTGTCCAAACTGGCCGCCGACCAGTGGGTGGAGCTGACCGCCACGGTCAGCAACCAGTACCACAGGATATACGGCGAAAAAGGCCCCGTCCTGACCGCCCTCTCCCTGACTCCCGCCTCCAAGCCCGACCCGGAGGTGGCAAGTTTCTACTGATTTATAAAAAGCTTCAGGCAACCTCTAATAACTATGACAAGAACAGCTGGCAAAAGATTTTGTCAGCTGCCGCAGACATAGTTTTTAGAGGTTCCTTCATTTTTATGAAGAATATGGCTGGCGCCCGGCTTTTCCGCTTTTCTGGCGGCACTTCATAAATCCCCCCAGGGCCGCATAGGATGGGATGTGTGAGTTCAGGGGGACTCCCGGCGTGCGGGGTTCTCCGGGATAAGAGGTGCTGCCAGTGAAGGGGACCATCGAGGAGCGCGCCTGCGCCCTGGCTGTGTATATGATTGAAAACCGAACCACCGTCCGGGCTACAGCCCGGCAGTTTGGCATTTCCAAGTCCACTGTACATAAAGATCTGTCCGAGCGGCTGCCCGCTTTTAACCGGGCGCTGTATTTGCAGGTGAAGGAAATTATGGACCAAAATAAAGCGGAACGCCATATCCGCGGCGGCATCGCCACCCGGAAAAAGTACAAGGGGGACAGCTGATACTCTCTTCAGATTAAAAGGGGACATTTTCAATGTCTTGTTTAATCAGATTTCAGTATGAACCAGCGCCTTCCCGGAATTACATACACGGTCAGTGCATTCGTCAAGGGCAACTGGAACGGGGCGGCGGAAATCAAGTTTGCCGTCAATGTGCTTGCCCGTGATTGATGAAAATGGCCCGCCCGTCCCGGCGATTTGACCAGACGGGTGGGTTTTTCCCTTTCCCACAAAATCAAGCTGTTCACTCCAACGCAATCGTTTCGACAACGATAAGCGTTGATTTTTCACACGCATTGTGTTAAACTAATGGTACGAAAAAAGAAAGGTGGTGACGGCAATGGACAGCGAAGCGGCGCAGGCTGGAGCCGGGACGGATTCCTCCCCGTTTCAGGCTGACGGCCTTTCCGGCGGGCCGTACA
>JAJPXI010000051.1 GCA_021205585.1 Oscillospiraceae bacterium | reverse complement strand
GTTGTCCTCTTTCCTGGGCTATGAGAAATATGACTCCGCTGGATGGGGCAGCGGCCTGCGCCGTTGTGCTGTGGTTGCAGTTTCTCCCAAACTCTATTATACTAACAGGGTATACTTGCGATGTTTCGTAAAACAGCCAAACGAGGGGGAATGGGCTATGAAAAATTTTCTCACGATCGGGGAATTCGCGCGGCTACGGGGCGTTAATGTCAACTCACTGCTCTACTATGAAAAGCTTGGCATTCTGCTGCCCGCCTATGTGGATCCCCACAGCAAATACCGATACTACGCACCGGAGCAGCTGTCCACCCTGGACATTATTTTGCTCTGTATCAATCTGGATATTCCGTTGAAGCAGCTGCAGCAGTATCAAAAAGAGGGGTGCTATTGGCAGGCAAAAATGCTGGAGGACGGAAAACGCATCGCGGAAGACAAAATCCGCAAAATGAAAACCGACTTGAAGAAAATCGAGTATGTGCTGAAATGCCGCGACGATCAGGAGACTTACTCCTCTTGCTGCGGTATTTACAAGCGGGAGATTCCGCCGCGCTATTTCATCGTGGAGCAGTACATAGGAAACCTGGACAATATGCCGCAATTTGGACGAATTTCCACCGGATTATTTGACTACGCAGAAAGCAGAGGCTTATCCACCATTTTGCCAACGGGCTTTATGTTTATCTTCGATGCATCAGCCATGCGCCAGTATCTGTTTTACGAAATTCTCCCGCCGACCGTCGAGGACGAAAAAATCATGAAAATTCCGGGAGGTGTATATACCTGCTTGCAGCTTGAGTTTCGGCCGGACGTGAATTATGACCAGTTTCTCCCTCAGCGCTTTGGCGCCGCCGAAAAGCGGATCGCCATCGTTTCAAACCTGATTCGTGACCGGCTGCACATCGACAGCAGATACAACGAAATCCAGGTCATCGACGGATATACCCTACCAGACGGCGGCAATTGAGCTGCCGTCTGGTAGGGTATATTCTATCGTAAGGGCAGTATCAGGGCTTTTTCGCCTCAGAGAAAAACATCTTCTTCCAGCTTGCTTTTAGAAGGATGACGGCGATGATAAATGCAGCCGCATCCATAATCGGTTCCGCCCAGAGCACACCTGTCACTCCCATCACACGGGCCAGAACGATCATACCGAGCGGCACAAGCACAATCTGCTTGACAAAGGTATTGATGGCCGCCTGAACCGGCCGTCCCACAGACTGAAAGAAAGTGCTGGTGCAGTTTTGCAGTCCATTGGCAACGCAGAGCATCATATAAACCCGCAGGCACATCACGGCAAATTCGTTGTACAGTTCGTTCTCCGACCCAAACAGAGATATAAGCGCCATGGGAAAAATCTGAACAATACAGGTGACAATAATCAAAAATATGGTGGTAACGATCACCGCGATCCGAAACATGGACTTTGTCCGCTCATATTTTCCTGCGCCGTAGTTATATCCCAGAATCGGCTGCGACCCCGTAATAAAGCCCTGCACCACATTGATGGCGACCTGGTTGATCTTTATGGTGATTCCAAAGGCGGCCATGGCGATATCCGCCCCGTATTTTGAAAGGGCGCCGTAGAGGGAGAGCAAATGGTTGGCAACCGCGGAGATCAACGCAAAGGACATCTGCAAAATAAAGCTGGACAGGCCAAGGCCGGCAATGCTTTTGATCACCGCTCCATTGGGCCGGAAATATTTTTTTCGGATGGATACGGTTTTGAATCTCGGAATGTAAGCCAGCGCCCAAATTGTGTTGATCATCTCCCCGATCAGGGTGGCGATAGCGGCCCCCTGTACGCCCCAACCAAATTTCAGGCAGAACAGTGCGTCAAGAACCACATTCGATCCACAGGACACCAGTAGGCCGACCATTCCATAGATAGCGCCTCCATCCACACGGATGCATGATGTGACCGGAGTGAGAATCGCCATGAGGGGAAAGCCAAACGCGATGATCGAACCGTAAGCCATCGCATAGGGCAGGGAATTTTCCGATGCGCCGAACAGCCAGCACAAGGGCTCCAGAAAGAGCAGGGACACCGCCATAAAAATAAGTCCGATGATAAAGGACACGGCAAAGGTGTTGCATACGCCTGTAGATGCGATTTCCCGGTTTCCCCGTCCCTGCTGAAGGCTGGTGTACGATACGCAGCCGTCGCCCCAAAGCGTCGCGATTGCGATCATCGCCACCATAAGGGGGTTTATTACATTTGTTGCTGCGTTTCCCAGGTATCCAACGCTCTGCCCGATGAAAATCTGATCGACAATATTATACAGTGCGTTTACCACCAGCGCAATAGTAGCCGGTAGCACATATTGGGGAATCAACTTTTTCAGAGGCGCCGTCCCAAGTGGGTTTTGTATCACCCCTTCATTCTCTCTCATACCGGCTCCTCCTCGCTGGTCATATGATATGCCTGTTCAATGATGTCCACCGTGTGCTGCATTCCGAACCGCCCGGTATCCAGGCACAAATCGTAATTCGTAGCGTCCTTCCAATCTCCCTCATGGAAAAGCCGGAAAAAACGTTCCCGGCCCCTGTCCACTTTTTTCACCAAATCCCGAACGTCTTTTTCCTCCTTCCCATACTCCGCAACGGCCCGGCGGCAGCGCTCTTCAAACCCGGCATAGAGAAATACCTTTAAACAGGAAAAATCGCGCTCCAGAATCCGGTCCGCACAGCGCCCGACAATCACGCAACTCCCCTTTTCCGCTAATTCTCGAATCACCGCGGACTGCGCTTTGTATATGCTGGCCGTTGTTGTAATGTCGAAAAGAAAAGAATTGGATAGATACTGCTCATTCTTTTCAATAAAATTTGGGCTTAGCTCGCTGATTTTTGAGCTCTTGTCGATGATGCTTTTATCGTAGCACGGGATGTTTAACCTGTCCGCCAAAAGCTTGCCGATTCTTCGGCCCCCACTGCCGTATTGGCGACTGATCGTAATAATCGTATGTTTCATTGTTTACCCCACTTTCAAACCGGCACATCATTGTCGCTTTGTTCTTGTTTATCTTGTACAGTATAAACTCCACCATAATAATGAAGTCAAGGGCAAACGAAAATAAAACTTAGGGAAGCGCTGATTAAATCGGCAAGAGCGGGTGGCAGAAGATTTTGGTTCAGGAAAAGGCGCAAAAGCGCAGGCATACTTGATGTATGTCAAGCTTTTGCAACGCATTCCTGGGCCGAAAGATTCTGCCAGACGCCGCAGGCGCATTTAATCAGCGTTTCCTTAGTGTTCAACTTCATTTTACAATCGGCCCTTAAAATGTCCCATTTTAATCTGAACAGAGTATCAGTATGTAACGTATTTCTCCCAGGGCATAACCTCACTCCAGCCGGCGGTGTCGAAGCCGTCCCGGATGCAGGCGCAGTAGTAGCGCAGCTTTTCCGTCAGCACGCTGTCCGAGGTGAAAAGGTAGTCGTAGAGGCCGTCGTACAGGTAGTCGGACATAGCCATACCGAAGAGTTCCGCCCGATCCTCGGTGGGGTAGGTAATTCCATAGGAGTCCACAAAATACGCCGACCAGTCCCAGTCCCAGGCCTCGTCGTAGCCGTCGTAGGTCTGCAAATAGGAGAATCCCGCCGGATTATAGGCGTTCCACGCCTCTTCTGAAAACAGCGCGTCCGCTCGGAACTGTGCGCGGAAGGCCAGCCTGCGGTCGATCATATGGGAAATCTCATGGTTGACGGTGTAATCCCAGTTCCAGAACTGCTCCGTGTCCAGCACCATGACCATATAGTTGTTGATATTTTCCACATAGCCGCTGGGGTCGCTGAGCATCCCCTCTGCGTCCCCCCGGATGGCACCGGTCAGGTAGATACGGATGCCCTGCAAATCGTCATAGAGCAGCTGGGAGAAGAAATTTTCCGGGTAGAGGGCCAGAATTTCCTCCAGGGCGTCCATCGCGGCGGCCAGGGCGTCCCCGTCCAGGCACTGGGCCACGCCGTAGCTGCCCACACAGGAGGGAACCTCCGGCCCCAGGTAGATGGAAATGCCGCAGGCATCCTCCAGGGCGTTGGCGCGTTCACGCACATCGGAGAGCGCACCCCAGTCGTAGCCGTCCCGATCCGGGATGTTTGTCACGGTGGAGCCATCGTCCGCCCCGTCCTCCTCCGAGGAGGGCACGTCCTCCGCCGCGCTGTAAAGCTCCAGGCCGTCCGACGCCTCGCCCTGGACGGACAAATCCCACACCAGCAGCCGCCCGCCTCCGTCCAGGCCGCACACAAGGGTGAGGCAGCAGTTGTATTTCTCAAAATACACCGGGTCGGAGGCGATGTAAACATCGCTCTCCCCGTCCCCGTCGGTGTCCCCCGGATAGCGCGCGGCGGACACACACGCGCCGGTTCTGTCGTAAGCGTAGGTGCGGTAAGACTGTTCCTCGGCCTCGTCGTCGAAGATGGTGTCCAGGCTGGTCAGCACATAGCCGCCCAGCAAAGAAGTATTGTACCCCTCCGGCAGGGCGAAATAGGCCGCCGAGCCGTCAAACCAGTCGCAGAACATCAAATCCGTCTCGCCCCACACCCAGGCCAGCAGAGCCTGGTCGGACAGCAGGCCGTAGGAAAAGCTCTCCCGCTCATAGGAGCGCAGGGCGGTCAAATCGGCGGCATCCACCAGCAGCGCCCGGGTGCGGAAACTCTCCCTGTCCACCGCCAGCAGCAGCAGACGGCTGCTGTCCGGGGAGGCCATATTGATAACGGAGCAGTAATAGTCAATCTCGCAGTCCGACAGGGTGCATACGCCGCCGGACAAAAGGGCCTTTTTGATGCTGTGGCCCTCGTAATCCATCAGGTAGTAAGTGCCTTCCTCCCCGGAGGGATAGAAAAAGAAGTCGATGTCCTCGATGAAAGCGGAGACGTCGTAGGTGTCCACATAGGTGAGCGTCTCATCGTAGCGGTGAACCAGAAAGCCCTCATAGTCCACCAAAAACAGTTCCGAGCCGACAATCTGGTAAGAACCCGTGTACCGCTCCTCGGTGTTCAAAGAGGCCACGACGGCGTTTTCCTCAAGGGAGTACAAATCAAACTGATAGCAGAAGTTTTCCTCGTAGTACCACTCCCCGTCCCCGGCATACAGGGGTTCGCTGTCCGTCTCGGAGACGTACATACGAATGAGCAGCAGATTTTCCCCCAGCTGCAGGGCGGCGGAGTAGTCCCCGTCGTCCAGGAAGTCCGCCTGGATCACCGACAGGTTCTCCGACCCCTCCACCGGCTGGGCCGCCGCCAGGAAGCCGGAATCGGCCTCCGGCTGAACCGCGACCTCGTCGGAGGGAAACGCCGCCTGGGAGGGCGTTTCCCCCTCGTCCCCGGAGCCGCAGCCCGCTGCCAGCGCGCAGGCCAGCAGCGCGGCGCACAGCAACAGGACGATTTTCCATTGTGTTCCATTTTTCATATCCGCGCCTCCCGCACTCCTCTGTACAGAAAAATTATAAGAATGGGCGGGTCGTTTGTCAAGGGTTCGCAAGGGTAAAAAATTTAGGCTTGCATATCCCGCCGCCAGCGTGTAAAATTGTAATGGGAACCTCTAAAAACTATGTCTGCGGCATCTGACAAAATCTTTTGTCGCAGAAATGCGTTACAAAAGCTTGAAACCGCAGCGTCAAGCAAATGTGCCGGGGGCACATTTGCAGCGTAGGCCGGACAGCTATGCTGGCCGGGAGACGGCGGCGAACAGTATGCCTGCGCTTTTGCGCCTTTTCCTGAACCAAAATCTTCTGCCACCCGCTCTTGCCGATTTAAGGAAGCACTGATTAAATGCGCCTGCGGCGGCTGGCGGAACTTTTCCGCCAAAAGTGCGTTGCAAAAGTTTGACACCGCAGCGTGAAGCAAATGTGCCAGTGGCACATTTGTAGCGTAGGCCGGACAGC
>JAJPXI010000197.1 GCA_021205585.1 Oscillospiraceae bacterium | reverse complement strand
CCTGGGCATGGAGCCCCAGGACCCCCAGTAACCCTCTTCCCCGCCGGAAGAATCGGTATTCCAGGCTGCCCCTCCGGGCGGCTTGCAATAAAATTTTCATGTAAAAGGAGTAATTCTCAATGGAATTGAGAGACGTCGTTATCGTAGACGCCTGCCGCACCGCGGTGGGCCGGTTCGGGGGCAGCCTGAAGCCCCTGAAGGCCCACGATTTGGCCACCGCCGTGATTAAGGGCCTGCTGGAGCGCACCGGGCTGGATCCCGCCCTGGTCACCGAGGTCATCCTGGGCCAGTGCCGCCAGTCCTCCGAGGAGTCCAACGTGGCCCGGGTGTCCGCCCTGGAGGCCGGGATTCCCGACAGCGTGCCCGCCTACACCGTCATGCGGGCCTGCGCCTCCGCCATGACCGCCGTGCAGAACGGCGCCTACAGCATCATGGCTGGCACCAACGACATTGTCATCGCCGGGGGCACCGAGTCCATGACCAACGCCATCCACTACCTGCGCAACGCCCGCTGGGGCGTGGGCACCGGCAACGTGGATCTGGTGGACGCTCTGACCGAGGCCCAGCTGACCAGCCAGCCCCAGGACGTGTACGGCTCCTTCTCCATGGGCGCCACCGCCGAGAACATCGCCCAGACCCTGGGCATCAGCCGGGAGGATCAGGATGCCTTCTCCCTGGACTCCCAGCGCAAGGCCATCGCCGCCGTGGACTCCGGCCGGTTCAAGGACGAGATCATCCCCCTGACCGTCCCCCAGGGCCGCAAAAAGGACCCCATCGTCTTCGCCGACGACGAGTTCCCCAACCGCACCACCAACGAGGAAAAGATGGCCAAGCTCAAGCCCTGCTTCAACATCCGCAAGGACGAGAAGGGCCGTGTCTACCCCTCCAAGGAGCTGACCGGCACCGTGACCGCCGGCTCCTCCTCCGGGCGCAACGACGGGGCCTCCGCCGTGCTGCTGATGAGCGAGGAGCGGGCCAAGGAACTGGGCCTGAAGCCCATGGCCCGCCTGCGCGGCTTCGGCAACGGGGCCGTAGACCCCCGCCTGATGGGCCTTGGCCCCGTCCAGGCCGCCCCCAAGGCCCTGGCCAACGCCGGGCTGACCGTGGACGACATGGGCCTGATCGAGCTCAACGAGGCCTTCGCCGCCCAATCCCTGGGCTGCATCCGCCAGCTGGGCTGGGAGGACAAGATGGACATCATCAACGTCAACGGCGGGGCCATCGCCCTGGGCCACCCCATCGGCTCCTCCGGCTGCCGCATCATCGTCACCCTGGTGCACGAGATGAAAAAGCGCGGCGTGAAGTACGGCCTTGCCACCCTGTGCATCGCCGGCGGCATGGGCCAGGCCTGCGTGGTCGAGCTGTACGACTGAGTTCCCTTCCGTATTCCATTGGCCGCGCGGCGGCCTGCGAATAAAAACCTTATACTATTCTAAAGGAGACTGAACTATTATGGGCAAGAAACTGATGATTCAATGCTGCCTGTGCGGCGCCGGCACCACCAGGAAGCAGACCCCCCACGTCCCCATCACCCCCGACGAGATCGCCGCCGACACCGTCAACGTGGTCAAGGCCGGCGCCTCCATCGTCCATATCCACGTCCGGGACGCCGAGGGCAACAACTCCATGGCCACCGAGACCTTCATCGAGACCTGCGACAAGGTCCGCGAGGCCCTGGCCAAGAACAACCTGGACTGCGTTATCAACCTGACCAGCTCCGGCTCCAAGTTCTCCGAGGATCTGCGCCTGGCCCATCTGCCCATCTGCAAGCCCGAAATGTGCTCCTACGACCCCGGCACCCTGAACTGGGCCAACAGCTATGTGTTCCTGAACACTCCCCAGTTCCTGGAGCGCCTGGGCAAGCTGGCCATTGAGAACCAGATTAAGCCCGAAATCGAGGTCTTTGACGGCGGCCATATGCAGTCCGTGGAGCATTATGTAAAAATCGGCGCGCTGCAGCAGCCCGTCCACTATCAGTTCGTCCTGGGCGTCACCGGCGCCATGCCCGGCAACATGGACTCCCTGAACTACCTGCTGCCCAAGATGCTGCCCGGCTCCACCTGGTCCATCACCGGCATCGGCCGCTCCCACCTGCCCTGCCTGCTGCTGGGCCTGGCCAACGGGGCCGACGGTCTGCGCGTAGGCCTGGAGGACAACATCTACTACGAGCGCGGCGTTCTGGCCACCAACGCGCAGCTGGTCGAGCGCGCTGTCAAGCTCAGCGAGATGGCCGGCCGCGAGATTGCCACTGCTGCCGACACCCGTGAGATCCTGGGCCTGACCCAGCACGTGAAAATCTGATTTTTCCCCATTCCATTACAACCAAAGGGCTGCCGCGAGACTGCGGCAGCCCTTTCCATATAGGAGCGTTATGAACGATCAGGCGATTTTATTTGACTTTGACTATACCCTGGGGGACTCCACCGAGCCGATTGTGTCCTCCTTCACCGCGGCCCTGGGGGAAATGGGCTGGCCCGCCCCGGAACGGCAGGCCGTGCGCCTGACCATCGGCCACACCCTCCAGGACGCGTACACCATGGTCACCGGGGACAGCCGGGAGCAGCGGCGGGAGGAATTTTACCGCCGATTCCGTGCCCACTCGGTGCCCATCATGGCCAGGGACACCCGGCTGCTCCCCGGCGCGGCGGAGCTGCTGACCTGGCTGGCCGGGCGGAATATCCCCTGCGGAGTGGTCAGCACCAAGAGCCGGGACGTGCTGGAGCAGATTTTTCTGCGCCAGGGCCTGCGGGAGAAGCTGGCCCTGATCGTGGGGGCCCAGGACGTGCGCCGGGCCAAGCCCGACCCGGAGGGGCTGCTGCTCGCCCTGGAGCAGCTGGGCCTGGGGCCGGAGCAGGCCCTCTACTGCGGCGACACCGCCCTTGACGCCCAGGCCGCCCAGGCCGCACATCTGCCCTTTTGCGCCGTCCTCAACGGCACCACCCCCGCCGCCGCCTTCGAGGCGTTTCCCCACGTCTGCGTCGCCCCCGACCTGCCCGGCCTGCGGGATTGGCTGGAGCATACCGCAGTTTTGGGGAAACACTGACTCGATGCGCCTGCGGCGGAAAAAAACGCCGCGGCGGGCTGTCCCCCGCCGTTGCCGGGAAGGGCCCGCCTTTTGACAAATCAAGCCGGGGCGCCCTGGACGGGCGGCCCGGCTTGATTGGGGAAAGGGCTTGCTTACTTGCAGCAGGTGCCGTGGTCGCCCAGGCGGAAGGAAGCGCACTCGGTACAGTCGCAGGAGCCCACGTTGCTCTCCTGGCAGCCCACCTTGATGGCGTCCAGGGAGCAGTACTGCCTGTCGCTGCAGTGGTAGGCGCAGCTGCTGACGGTGCACTCAATGCTGGGGTTGGCGGTTTTGTGTTCCATGGTCGATTCCTCCTGATTTTGAAATGCCGGGGTTTTCTGTCTCCCCGCGCAGACGTGGAGACAGCGTTAGTATGGACAAAATCAGGAGAAAATATCCGCACTTTCAACAGGGAACCTCTCATCACTATGACAAGAGCGGATGGCGAGAAATTTTGCGGCGAAAGAAGGCGTTGAAGCGCTGTGTGAATGGCCAATTCCTCTTTCGCGCAAATGCAGGAGGCGATGGCCAATAGGCACAGCCCCGCGCAAAAAGTGCAGGATTCACAGTGCGCTGCGGCAGCTCCCGACAAACAGCAGGGGAGCGCCACAGTTTGCTGCAGCGCTCCCCTTGGAGCCAGGCGGGCTTATTTGACGCTTACGATAAGCCGGTGGAGGGGTTCCTCCACACAGCACATATTTCAAAATTGATTTCCGCGCCGCGCCGGAAAGACAGCGGCCCCCTGCCAGACAAAGGCAGGGGGGCCGCTGCTGTTAGGGATGGGAAAGGTTCAGGCGGTGGTCAGAGGTTCCACCTCGTAGCGGTAGAGGAAGGTGACCGCCTGGGTGCGGATGCAGTCGCTGGAGGGGCTGAACTTCGTGTCGCTGGTACCGGCGGTGATGCCGTTGGCCACGGCCCACTGGATGGCATCGGCGTAATACTGGCCGGAGGGCACGTCGGTGAAGGAATTGCTGCCGGACACCGCCGGGCTGCCCTTGTAGCGGTACAGGAAGGTCACCGCCTGGGCACGGTTGACCGGCTGGTTGGGGGTGAAGGTGGTGGTGCTGGTTCCCGCGGTGATTTTGTTTTCATAGGCCCACAACACCGCGTCATAGTAGTACTGGTCGGAGGGCACATCGGTGAAGGGGTTATCCGCGCTCTCCGGCTCCGGTTCCCCGGCCATGCGCCACAGGAAGGTGACGAACTGGGCGCGGGTGCAGCTGGAGGAGGGGCTGAAGGTTGTGGTGCTGGTGCCGGCGGTAATGCCCCGGTCATAGGCCCAATAGACCGCCGTATAGTAGTAGTCGGAGGTGCCGGTCACATCGCTGAACAGGAATTCCGCGTCAGAGCCAGTCAGGACGGCGATGGCCTTGGTTTTGGTCGCGCCGCAGACGGTGCAGGTGTAGGTCATAATCCCCTCGGTGTATCGGGTGGCCTCCAGGGTAACGGTGCCTGCGTCCCAGGTGTGGCCGGTGGCGGAAATGGTCACGGTTTGGTCCTCGGCGTAGGTCACGCCGTCATAGGTGGCGGTGGCAGTGTACACCATCGTGCCGGTTTCGGTGCAGGTGGCCGCTTTTGTCACCTGGCCGGTGACTGTGGCGGTGACGGTCTGTGTGTCGTCTCCGCCGGCGCAGGTCAGCGTGGCGGTGGCGCTGCTGCAGTCGGCGGCCCAGGCAAAGGCGGCGGTGTAGCTGTGGGTGTGGGTGTGGGTGCCGCCACAGGCCACCCAGGTAATGCCGTCCCCATAATTTTTCACACTCTCAGCGCTGAAATTGGCGCTGTCCGCCGGATAATAGGCCGTGGCGGTGACTCTGTCGAACACATATGCTGAAAATTCTGCTGTTACGTCTTCGCTACTGCCGATTCCCAAATACATATAAGTTTCATCGACTTGAGGAACGTCCCCCAAAAATGTAATTTCACTCAGACTGGTACAATAGCCAAATGCCTCTCCGCCTATGGTTAATACGCCGTTGCCGATGGTCACGTCCGTCAGGCTGGTGCAGACGTAGAACGCATCCTGCTCGATGGTGGTCACGCTGTCTGGAATGACCACGCTGGTCAGGCCCGTACTGCCGAAGGCCCGCTCCCCGATTGTTTCAATACCGTCTGGAATGGTGACCTCTGTTAAGGCTGTACAGCCGGTAAAGGCCCAGTCTCCGATGGTGGTCACGCTGGACGGAAGGGTCACGCTGGCCAGGTCGGCACAGTCATAGAACGCATAGCTGCCAATACCGGTCACACCTTCCTCGACGACCACGGAGGTGACCGTATCGCTTCCCCAGGGAGCTGAGGTAGACCAGGTTTCTGTTTCCGAATCGTAGACATCTGTATACTGATCCATTGTCCCCGTGCCGGAGATGGTCAGAACGCCGTCCTCCAGAGTCCAGGTCAGGTTGTCGCCGCAGGTGCCGCTGGTAGCGGTTTCAGAATCGTCGGCCAACTGGTAGCCCTGGCCGGAGACGGTTTCCGAGGTGAGTTCCTCCGTCTGTTCTGCTGCGGCAGATTCTACTCCCTCCGTCTCGCTGGAGGCGGCAAATGCCGCCGCGGGCAGCAGGGACAGGAGCATGGCCGCCGTCAGCAGCCAGGCCAGCAGGGTTCGTTTGGGGTTTCGTTTCATAATATTTTTCGTCCTTTCTGTTCCGCCCTCATGGGGCGGGTTTTCGCCGGGAGTTTCGTACAAGTATTGTACCCCCCCCCGCCGGATTTTGTCAAGTCTTAAGGAAGCACTGATTAAATACGTCTGCGGCGTCTGGCGGAACTTTTCCGCCAAAAGCGCGTTGCAAAAGTTTGACATACATACAGTATGCCTGCACTTTT
>JAJPXI010000193.1 GCA_021205585.1 Oscillospiraceae bacterium | reverse complement strand
CTCGGAGATGTGTATAAGCACCGTCACCCGCATCGCCCCCCACACCGGCACTGTGACCATGCGCCTGAGCAGCGGCGGCGAGACGACAGACGCCTACCTGACCCCCGCCGAACAGGTCAAGGGGGAGGTCATCCGGGAGGGGGATTACCTGAGGGTCTATGTGGTGGAGGTGCGCCACGCCACCCGGGGAGCCCAGGTCATGATTTCCCGCACCCACCCCGGCCTGGTCAAGCGGCTGTTTGAGATGGAGGTGCCGGAGATTTACGACGGCACGGTGGAGATCAAGTCCATCGCCCGGGAAGCGGGCAGCCGCACCAAGATGGCCGTGTGGTCGTCGGACGAGAAGGTGGATCCCATCGGCGCGTGCGTCGGGGCCCGGGGCCAGCGGGTCAACAGCATCGTGGAGGAGCTGAACGGGGAGAAAATCGACATCATCCGGTACAACGACGACCCCGCCCAGTATGTGGCCGCCGCCCTGGCCCCCGCCAACGTGCTGGAAGTGAAGGTGCTGGAGGCGGGCAAGTCCTGCCGGGTGGTCGTCCCGGACGATCAGCTGTCCCTGGCCATCGGTAAAGAGGGGCAGAACGCCCGCCTGGCCGCCCGCCTGACCGGCTGGAAAATCGACATCCGCCCGGTCAGCGCCGCCGAGGAGCCGGAGGAAGAGCCAGAAACGCCGGTGGAAGAACCTGAGGCGCCGGTAGAAGGGCCGGAAGCGCCGGAGGAAGAACCCGAGGTGCTGGCAGAAGGGCCGGAAGCACCGGAGACATCGGAGGAGCCCGAGGCAGCCGGAGCGGAGTAATCTGAAAATACGGGGAAGGAGGGAAAAAGGATGCCGAAAAAAATCCCCGTGCGGCAGTGCGTGGGCTGCCGGGAGCACAGGGAAAAGCGGGCTTTGATTCGGGTGGTCAAAAGCCCGGAGGGGGAGATTTCCCTGGATTTCAAGGGGAAAAAACCCGGCCGGGGGGCATACCTTTGCCCCGACCCCGCCTGCCTGAAGCGGGCCAGGAAGGCCAGGGCCCTGGAGCGGGCCCTGGAGACCGCCCTGCCCTCGGAGGTGTACGACGCGCTGGAGGCGCAGATGGAAGCGGGCGACGGCCATGGGTGACGCGCTGCATCTGCTGGGGCTGGCCCGGAAGGCCGGGCGGCTCCAGGCGGGAGAGGAGCCGGCCGGGGCGCTGTGTCGGGCCGGGAAGGCCAAGCTGCTGCTGCTGGCCGCCGACGCCGCCGGGAACACAGCCCGCCGGGCGGAGCGCTTCACCCAGGCGGGGAACGTCCCCCTGGTGCGCCTTCCTTTTTCCAAAGAGGAGTTGGGCCGGGCGGTGGGCCGCTCCAACTGCGCCCTGGCCGCCCTGTCTGACGCGGGGCTGGCCGCCAGCCTGTTGAAAACACTGGCCAGGGACGACCCGGAAAGCTACGGCGCGGCCTCCCAGGTCGCCCAAAGCCGGGCGGAGAAGGCCCGGCGGCGCCAACTGGAGAAGCGGCGACACGAAAAGAACGTGGCACAGGGAAAGCGCGGGGCGAGGGCCGCGCGTCCCAAGGCCGATGTTGACGAGCATATTTGACGGAGGTGGCCCATTTGAGTCTGATAAAATATCGCGTGCATGAGGTGGCGAAGGATTTCGGCGTCAATTCTAAAAAGATTGTCGAAATCCTGGAGAAGTACGCCGAAAAGCCATCCACAACCCAGAAGGTGCTGGAGGAGCGGGAGCTGGCCATCGTATTCGATTACCTGACCCAGCACAACCAGGTGGAAAGCATCGAGAGCGTGTTCTCCGAGGTCTACCACGAGCCAAAAGCCCCGGAAAAGCCGGAGGCCGGAAAAAGCGCCGACGGGAAGGGGGCCTCCGGGCAGCCCAAGGGCGGAAAGGCCCAGGAGAAGCCCGGCCAGAAGCAGGGCGGGCAGAAGCAAAACGCCCAGCAGCAGGGCGGCGGGGCCAAGGGTCAGCAGAAAAAAGCGCAGAAGGGCGCCCAGGGCGCGCGCCCCGGCAGCCGCATCCCTGAGAAAAAGGTGGTGGACACCCGCAAGGGCGGCGCGGTCAACCTGGATAAGTACGATGAGAAGCTGGAGAACCTGGCCGCCGGAAAGACCAAGCAGATGCAGGGCGGCAAGCAGAAATTCCAGAACCGGGGCGGCAAGGGGAAAAACTCCTTTCAGGGCAGCAAGCGCCGCCAGGAGGAGCAGGAGAAAATGCGCCGCCTCCAGGCCGCCATCGCCAAAAAGCATCCCACGGTGGTCAAAATCCCCGATGAAATCAACGTGGGCGAGCTGGCCCTGCGGATGAAAAAGACCGCTGCCGAGGTGGTCAAGACCCTGATTAAAAACGGCGTGATGGCCTCGGTTTCCGATGTCATCGACTTCGACACAGCGGCCATCATCGCCGAGGAGCTGGGCTGCAAGGTGGAGAAGGAGGTCATCGTCACCATCGAGGAGCGCCTGATCGACACTGCAGAGGACAAAGAGGAGGATCTGGTTCCCCGCGCCCCCGTGGTGGTGGTCATGGGCCACGTGGATCACGGCAAGACCTCCCTGCTGGACTATATCCGCCACGCCGACGTGGCCTCCGGCGAGGCCGGCGGCATCACCCAGCACATCGGCGCGTACCAGGTGCAGGTCAAGGGCAAGCCCATCACCTTCTTGGACACCCCCGGCCATGAGGCCTTTACCGCCATGCGGGCCAGGGGCGCTATGATTACCGACGTGGCCATCCTGGTGGTGGCCGCCGACGACGGCATCATGCCCCAGACGGTGGAGTCCATCAACCACGCCAAGGCCGCCGAAATTCCCATCATCGTGGCCATCAACAAGATGGATAAGCCGGACGCCAACCCTGAGCGCGTCAAGCAGCAGCTGACCGAGTACGGCCTTGTTACCGAGGAGTGGGGCGGGGACACCATCGTCTGCCCCATTTCCGCCAAGACCGGCATGGGGGTGGATTCCCTGCTGGAGATGGTTCTGCTGACCGCCGAGATGCAGGAGCTGCGGGCCAACCCCAACCGCACGGCCCACGGCGCGGTCATCGAGGCCAAGCTGGACAAGGGGCGCGGCCCCGTGGCCACCCTGCTGGTACAGAACGGTACCCTGAAGCAGGGGGACGTGATCATCGCCGGCATCGCCGTAGGCCGGGTGCGGGCCATGACCAATGCGCGGGGGGAGAAGGTGGAAAAAGCCGGCCCCTCGGTGCCCGTGGAGATTATCGGCATGGGCGAGGTGCCCGGCGCGGGGGACGACTTCCACGCCGTGGCCGACGAACGCATGGCCAGGGAGCTGGTGGAGCAGCGCAAGCACGAGCAGAAAAAGGCCTCCGCCGCCCCGGCGGGCAAGGTCACCCTGGAGGATCTGTTCAGCCAGATTCAGGCCGGGGAGATGAAAAACCTGAACATCATCGTCAAAGCCGACGTCCAGGGTTCCGCCGAGGCCATCCGGGCCAGCCTGGAAAAGCTGAGCTGCGAGGAGGTCCGGGTGCGGGTCATCCACTGCGCCGTGGGCGCCATCAGCGAGTCCGACGTAATGCTGGCCGCCACCTCCGGGGCCATTATCGTGGGCTTTAACGTCCGCCCGGACAACAACGCCAGGGACACCGCCGCCCGCCTGGAGGTGGATATGCGGATGTACCGGGTCATCTACGATGCCATCGATGAGATCGAGGCGGCCATGAAAGGGATGCTGACCCCCAAGTTCAGGGAAGTGGATCTGGGCCGGGCCGAGGTGCGCCAGGTGTACAAGATTACCGGCGCGGGCATCGTGGCCGGCTGCTATGTCACCGAAGGCAAAATAGAGCGCAAAGCGCGGCTGCGCCTGGTGCGGGACGGCATCGTGGTGCACGAGGGGGAAATCGCCTCCCTGCGCCGGTTCAAGGACGACGTGAAGGAAGTGGCCCAGGGCTACGAGTGCGGCGTAACCATCGAGAAGTATCAGGACCTGAAGGAGGGGGATGTGATGGAGGTCTTCCTTCTGGAGCAAATTCAGGTGTAAAAACGGGAAAGGCGGCCCTCAGGGAAATGAAGCAGCGGGGCCGCCTTTATTGTTTCAAAGGAGGCTTTTCCATGGCAGGAAATCGAATTGGGCGGGTCAACGAGGAAATCCAGCGGGAACTGTCCGCCCTGCTGCGCCGGGTGAAGGATCCGCGGGTGACCGGCCTGGTGTCGGTCACGGCGGTGGAGACCACCCCGGATTTGCGCTACGCCAGGGTGTTTGTCAGCGTGGCGGACAAAAGCGCCGCCGCCCAGGTTCTCGCCGGGCTGAAGTCGGCCTCCGGCTGGCTGCGGCGGGAGCTGGGCCAGGCCCTGTCCCTGCGCTATACCCCGGAGCTGATCTTCCAGCGGGACGACTCCATCGACAAGGGCGCGCACATTCTTGATATGCTCCGCGACCCCCAGGTGGTCAAACCGCCCAACCCCGCCAACGAGCAAATCATATTAGATGAGGAGTAGACCTATGGACGCCACACAGACCGCCGCGCTGCTGCGGCAGTGGGACAACCTGTTAATTTTGACCCACCTGCGCCCGGACGGGGACACGGTGGGCTGCGCTGCCGGGCTGTGCCTGGCCCTGCGGCAGCTGGGCAAGCGGGCCTATGTGCTGCATAACGAGGAGGCCACCCCCATCACCGCCCCCTATATCGCCGGCCTGGAGCCACCGGAGGGCTGGCAGCCGGAGTTCGTGGTGTCGGTGGACGTGGCCACCCTGGATTTATTTCCCCAAAGCGCCGCCGGGTGGAAGGGGCAAATCGACCTGGCCATCGACCACCACCAATCCCACACGGGCTTTGGGAAAAGCACCTGCCTGGACGCCTCCTGCGCCGCCTGCGGGGAGCTGGTGTACGACATCTGCCTGGCCCTGGGGCCGGTGACGCCGGAGGTGGCCCTGCCCCTGTACGCCGCCGTCTCCACCGACACCGGCTGCTTCGTCTACGGCAACACCACCGCCCGCACCCACCGGGTAGCCGCCGCGCTGATGGAGACAGGGATTCCCTACCGGGAGATCAACAAGGCCCACTTCCGCACGAAGAGTTTGAAACGCCTCCAGCTGGAGTCCATTCTCATGCAGGGGATGGAGCTGCACCAGGGGGGGACGATAGCGGTGGGTTCCCTGTCCCTGGCGGACATGGCCCAGGTGGGGGCCGGCGAGGCCGACGCCGAGGACATCGCCGCCTTTCTGGGGCAGATTGAGGGGGTGTCCGTGTCGGTCACCATCCGGGAGCTGAAGCCGGGGGAGTGCAAAATCAGCCTGCGCACTAACCCCACCCTGCTCAACGCCTCCGACGTGTGCGCCCTGCTGGGCGGCGGCGGCCACGACGCCGCCGCCGGCTGCACCGTGGCCGGCACCGTCCGGGAGACCCGCGCCGCCATCCTCCGGGCCATCGAAGTTGTCCAGGCCCAAACCTCGGCATAACCCGCCGTCCGGCGGGCCGGATTCCGCCTTGTGCGGTGCTGTTTCCAGCAGATATTCCGGGGACAGCGGCAAACAGAATGAAACGGTCAACGCCAACTATGAAAAGCAGGGACTTGTCCGCTGTGTCTCATACTCTCTTCAGATTAAAATGGGACATTTTAATCTGAACTTTTGAAGGGTCTAATACTGATTCTTCATAAAAAGATTTCATCTTTTTATGAAGAATATGGCTGGTTCCCAGCCTGATTTTGAAAGCTGTGCTTTCAAAATCCCGTCTCATACGAAATCTACGCCGTTGCGACGGCTATTCAAACAAGCCATTTTTAATGCCTTGTTTGAATCAGATTTCAGTACCAGCGGACACCCCACGGGCGAGCGCCGCCACGCCATGAAGGCCCACCGGGGCCGTCCCCATTGGGGAGATCCTGGCGACACGGGGAAACGGCTGGGGGGCAAGTGCCAGATCCATCCCGCCCTGGCGGAGGATATGCGAGAGCGGTTAGGGGAGGAA
>JAJPXI010000246.1 GCA_021205585.1 Oscillospiraceae bacterium | reverse complement strand
CGGCTATGGCTTATTCGCTTCCTTGTGCGGATTCGTATCCTTGTGGTTTTTCAGTAGGCCCTAAGGAAGCGCTGATTAAATACGTCTGCGGCGTCTGGCAGAATCTTTCGGCCCAGGAATGCGTTGCAAAAGCTTGACATACACAAAGTATGCCTGCGCTTTTGCGCCTTTTCCTGAACCAAAATCTTCTGCCATCCGCTCTTGCCGATTTAATCAGCGCTTCCCTAAATATCAAAAAGCGAAAGGAAGAAAAAACGTATGGACAATGTGGAGAAAAAATGGATTCTGTCCCATGTGGACCACACCCTGCTCAAGCCGGAGTGCACCGCCGCGCAGATTGAGGCCCTGTGCGGCCAGGCTGTGCAATGCGGCTGCGCCTCGGTGTGCGTGCCCCCCAGCCGGGTGGCCGCGGCGGCGGCCTGCCTGAAGGGCGGGCTGCCGGTGTGTACCGTCATCGGCTTTCCCAACGGCTGCATGACCACCCCCGTCAAGGTCTTTGAGACGGAGAACGCCATTGAAAACGGGGCGGCGGAAATCGACATGGTGGCTGACATTGGCTGGATGAAGGAGGGCCGGTGGGCCCAGGTGGAGGAGGAGATCCGCCGGGTCAAGGCGGCCTGCGGCGGGCGTATCTTAAAGGTCATCGTGGAGGCCTGCCTGCTCAATCAGGAGGAAAAAAAGGCCGCGTGCCGGGCGGTGGCCGCCGCCGGGGCCGACTATATCAAAACCTCCACCGGCTTTTCCACCGGCGGAGCCACGGCGGAGGACGTGGCCCTGTTCAAAAGCCAACTGGGGGACGGGGTGAAAATCAAGGCCGCCGGGGGCATCTCCGATTTTCAGGCCGCCCGTGAACTGCTGCACTGCGGGGCGGATCGGCTGGGAACCAGCCGTCTGGCCCGGCTGTTCCTGGAGGAAAGCGGGGCGGAGCGATGAACAGGGAGGAAGGGATCACCCTTTACATCGTGGTGCCTTGCTATAATGAAGAGGAAGTCCTGCCGGAGACGGCGAAGCGGCTGAAGGAGAAGATGAGGGCGCTGCTGGAGCGGAGGGAGATTTCCCCCCAAAGCCGGGTGCTGCTGGTCAACGACGGCTCCAAGGACGGCACCTGGGGGATTATCGAGGGGCTGCACCGGGAGGACAGCCTGTTCTCCGGCGCGGATTTGTCCCGCAACCGGGGCCACCAGAACGCCCTGCTGGCCGGGCTGATGGTCGCCATGGAGCGGTGCGACGCGGCCGTCTCCATGGACGCGGATTTGCAGGACGACATCAACGCGGTGGACGCCATGCTGGAGAAATACCGCCAGGGGTGCGACGTGGTCTACGGCGTGCGCTCCTCCCGGAAAACCGACAGCTTTTTCAAGCGCTTCACCGCGGAGGGCTTTTACCGGCTGATGAACGCCATGGGGGCCGAGTCGGTGTTCAACCACGCCGACTACCGCCTGCTGTCCCGCCGGGCTCTGGAGGGACTGAGCCAGTTTAAGGAGGTCAACCTGTTTTTGCGGGGCATCGTCCCCCTGGTGGGTTATACCAGCGCCACGGTGGAGTACAGCCGGGGGGAGCGGTTCGCGGGGGAGAGCAAGTACCCCCTGAAAAAAATGCTCTCCTTTGCCGCCGAGGGGATTACCTCCATGTCCGTGCGGCCCATCCGGTATGTCAGCCTGCTGGGGCTGCTGATTTTCCTCGTCTCCCTGGGCATTCTGATCTACTCCATTATCCAGTGGGCGGGGGGCCGCACCGTTATGGGCTGGGCCAGCATTATGTGCTCCATCTGGGCCGTCGGAGGGCTTATTCTGCTGTCCCTGGGGGTCATCGGGGAGTATGTAGGAAAAATCTACCTGGAGGCAAAGGGCCGGCCCCGCTACATCCTGCGGCAGCTGCTGGAGGATAAATGAATATTCATAAAATCATGAATATTATTCATTTCATTGTGAAAAGCGACTGAGAAAACCGGGGCAAAAAAGAATATTTATGCGAAATGCCCCTTGCTTTTTCTCAAAGGGCGTGTTATACTATCCGCTAAAGTTAAGTGCAGGGAGGAAAAATTATGTCTGAAGTCAAATCTGAAGTTAAAAAAGTCGTACTCGCCTATTCCGGCGGTCTGGATACATCCATCATCATCCCCTGGTTAAAGGAGAATTACAACAACCCGGAGATTATCGCCGTGTCCGGGGACGTGGGCCAGGGAACCGAGCTGGACGGGCTGGAGGAGAAGGCCCTGAAAACCGGCGCGTCCAAGCTGTATGTGGAGGACTTGACCGACGAGATGGTGGACGAGGTCATTATCCCCTCCATGATGATGGGGGCTAAGTATGAGGACTACCTGCTGGGCACCGCCTTCGCCCGGCCCATCATCGCCCGCCGCCTGGTGCAGATCGCCAAAAAAGAGGGGGCCGACGCCATCGCCCACGGCTGTACCGGCAAGGGCAACGACCAGGTGCGCTTCGAGCTGGCCATCAAGCGCTTCGCCCCGGAGATGAAGATTATCGCCCCCTGGCGGGAGTGGGACATCAAGGGCCGGGACGAGGAAATCGACTACGCCGAGGCCCACAACATCCCCCTGAAAATTTCCCGCGAGACCAACTACTCTAAGGATAAAAACCTGTGGCACCTGTCCCACGAGGGCCTGGATTTGGAGGACCCTGCAAACGAGCCTCAGTACGACAAGCCGGGCTTTTTGGAGATGGGGGTCAGCCCCGCCCAGGCCCCCGATGCGCCTACTCTCGTCACCATCGACTTTGAGCAGGGCCGCCCCGTTTCCGTGGACGGGGTGAAGATGAAAGCCTCCGACATTGTGCGCCGCCTGAACGAGCTGGGCGGGGCCAACGGCATCGGCCTGCTGGACATTGTGGAAAACCGCCTGGTGGGCATGAAGGATCGGGGAGTGTATGAGACCCCCGGCGGCACCATCCTCTACCGGGCCCACGAGGTGCTGGAGATGATTACGGTGGACAAGGACACCAAGCACATGAAGCAGAAGCTGGCGGTGGACTTCGCCGACCTGGTGTACAACGGCAAGTGGTTCAGCCCCCTGCGGGAGGCCCTCCAGGCCTTCGCCGTGGAGACACAGAAGTACGTCACCGGCACGGTGAAGCTCAAGCTGTACAAGGGCAACATCATCACCTCCTCCGTCACCTCTCCCTGCAGCCTGTACTCCGAGAACCTGGTCACCTTCGAGCAGAGCGATTACGACCAGCAGGACTCCAAGGGCTTTATCAACCTGTGGGGGCTGCCCGACACGGTGCAGGCCCTCCGGGAGCAGGGCAAGCTGTAAGGCGGGTATATCCGTCAAAATTTCTTTCGATCAACGCTCTATGGCGCACCGAAGGGTGCGCCATAGAGGTTTCCATTCAAAGGAGCGAGTGTATTTATGAAGTTATGGGGAGGCCGGTTCCAAAAGGAGACCGACGCCTTGGTGGACGATTTCAATTCCTCTATCGGGTTTGACGCGCGGCTGTACCAGCAGGACATCGCCGGGTCCATCGCCCACGCGGCCATGCTGGGCCGCCAGGGGATCATCAGCCAGGAGGAGTCCCAGAAGATTATTGAGGGCCTGCGGGGCATCCTGGCCGACGTCGAGGCCGGAAAGGTGGAGTTCTCCCAGGACAACGAGGACATCCACATGAATGTGGAGTCCATCCTGACGCAGCGCATCGGGGACACGGGCAAGCGCCTGCACACCGCCCGCAGCCGGAACGACCAGGTGGCGGTGGATTTCCGCGCCTATGTGAAGCAGGAAATCGGGAGCGTCGTCTCCTTGCTGCTGGCGCTGGAGAAGGCACTGCTGAAAAAGGCGGAGGAGAACCTGGACGCGGTCATGCCGGGGTACACCCACCTCCAGCGGGCCCAGCCCGTCACCTTCGCCCACCACCTGATGGCCTACGCCAATATGTTCAAGCGGGACATTACCCGCCTGGAGGACTGCGCGGAGCGCATGGACGAGTGCCCCCTGGGGGCGGGGGCCCTGGCCGCCACCACCTATCCCATCGACCGCTTCCGCACCGCCGAGGCCCTGGGCTTCGCCCGGCCCACGGACAACTCCATGGACTCGGTGTCCGACCGGGACTTCGCCATTGAGTTTCTGTCTGCCTGCTCCATTTTGATGATGCACCTGTCCCGCTTCTCCGAGGAAATTATCCTTTGGTGCTCCTGGGAGTTCCGCTTCGTGGAGCTGGACGACGCCTACTCCACCGGCTCCTCCATCATGCCCCAGAAGAAGAACCCCGACGTGGCGGAGCTGGTGCGGGGCAAGACCGGGCGGGTGTACGGCTCCCTGATGACCCTGCTGACCGTGATGAAAGCCCTGCCTTTGGCCTACAACAAGGATATGCAGGAGGACAAGGAGTGCGTGTTCGACGCCATCGACACCGTGGAGATGTGTCTGCCCGTGTTCACCGCCATGCTGGACACCATGACGGTGAAGAAAGAGAACATGGCCCGCGCCGCCTCCGGCGGCTTCATCAACGCCACCGACTGCGCCGACTACCTGACCAAAAAGGGAATGCCCTTCCGCCAGGCCTACACCATCGTGGGCCAGCTGGTGCAGCGGTGCATCCAGCTGGGGCAGACCCTGGAGAGCCTGCCCCTGGAGGAATACCAGGCCGTCTCCCCCCTGTTCCAGCAGGATGTCTACCGGGCGCTGGAGCTGAACGCCTGCGTCAACGGCCGCACGGTGTACGGCGGCCCGGCCAGAAGTTCCGTGGAAAAGCAGATGCGGCTGATTGAGGATTTTGTGGAGGCGCGGCAGTGAGCAAACCAAAGGTATATATTGACGGCAAGGAGGGCACCACCGGCCTGGAAATTTACGACCGGCTGGCCCCCCGCCGGGACATCGATCTGCTGCTCATCGACGAGGCGCGCCGCAAGGACGTGGAGCGGCGGCGTGAACTGCTCAATGAGGCGGATCTGGTGTTCCTGTGCCTGCCAGACGCCGCCGCCGTCCAGGCGGTGGATCTGATTGAAAATGAAAACGTCCGGGTCATCGACGCCTCCACCGCCCACCGCACCCAGCCCGGCTGGGACTACGGCTTTCCGGAGCTGTCCCCGGCCCACCGCCGGGCCATCGTCCGCTCCCGCCGGGTGGCAAACCCCGGCTGCCACGCCAGCGGCGTCATCTCCTCGGTGTACCCCCTGGTGCAGATGGGCTTTATCCGGCCCGACCAGCGTCTTTGCGCCTACTCCCTGACGGGCTACTCCGGCGGGGGCAAAAAGCTGATTGCCGAGTACGAGGACCCCAACCGGGACCCCCGGCACCGCGCCCACCGCATCTACGGCACCAACCTGAACCACAAGCACCTGCCGGAGATTCAAAAGGTCTGCGGCCTGGCCGTCCCCCCGGTGTTCAGCCCGGTGCTGGGGGACTTCTACCGGGGCATGGCCACCACCGTGCTGCTCCCCGACCTGGACGCCGCCCAGGTACAGGAGCGCCTGGCCGACTACTACCAGGGGCAGACCTTTGTCACCGTGGCCCCCCTGGGGGGCGACGAGCCCTTCATCTACGCCAACACCCTGGCCGGCACCAACCAGCTGCGGCTGATTGTCTGCGGCCACCGGGAGCAGACCGCCGTGACCGCCCTGTTTGACAATCTGGGCAAGGGCGCATCCGGCGCGGCGGTGCAGAATATGAATTTAATGCTGGGCTTTGAGGAGACGGCGGGATTGCTGTCGGAGGAAGCCTGAGAAGGAGAATACAAACATGGAGCAGATAGAAGGCGGCGTGACCGCCCCTCAGGGCTTTTCCGCCGCGGGAATCCACTGCGGCGTGAAGGCCACGGGGAACCCGGAGAAAAAGGATTTGGCGTTGATTGTCTCCCAGCGGGAGTGTACGGCGGCGGCGGTGTACACCCGCAACCGGGTCAAGGCCGCGCCCTTATTTGTCACCCAGGAGAACCTCCGGGACGGGCGGGCCT
>JAJPXI010000128.1 GCA_021205585.1 Oscillospiraceae bacterium | reverse complement strand
TAGCCCACCATGGAGCCGCCCTCCCCGTGATCCTTGGCCTCCTTGCGGTTGAAGCAGTAGGGCAGATCCCGGCCATACTCCCGGTACAAGGAGGCGGCGGCGCTGACAACCAGGGGAATGCCCTTGTAGGCTGGGCCGAACAGGCAGTCGATCCCCTCCGGGGCGTTCTGCTGGATGCAGGCGGCGTAATACTCCCCCAGCTTGGCCGCCTGGGCCCCGGTGCGGTAGTTGCCGGTGTTGATAAAATAGGGGGTTTTCCGGCCGGATTTGGTGATAAAGTCCCCAAAGGTCAGCACCCCGGAGCGCACCATGAAGGTGATAAATTCCTCTTGATAGGTCAAAGCCTTTCCCCTCTTTCCCCGCGGCGCGGGCCGCGCAGCGCCCGCGCCCGGCCTTTTTTTCGACAGGACTGATTATATCCCTCCAGAGGAATAAAGTCAACCGAAAGCGCGGGGAAACCCTATATTACCCAAATTGTTCTAAAATCATCTGTGAATTTTTTGTGAAATATCTATTGCAATCCCGGGACAGCGGGTGTATAATAAGAAAGCGCCGGAGGACAGCTCCGGCACGCCCTGGCAGGGGCGGAAAATTAAATATGAAACGATTGTTTTTCGAGTCCGCCGCCCTAAAGGCCCCGCCCACGGGCGCCGGATGAGATAATGGGGTTTAAAGCCCCGCCGTACCGCGACTGTAGGTGCCAGGCAGATATTCGTTGGCGAAAGCCGGTCATTGGGAAACCGAGAAGGCAGAATATCCGCCGCAGGTGGTTGCGTCCACCTATACGCACAAGCCAGTAGACCGACGAAAAGCAAACCACGGTATGCACCCGTGTTCTGGTGTGGTTGGTTGAGTTCCCTTTCCGGGGGGCGCGCCGCCGCGTTCCCCGGTGGGACTGCGGTTTCGGCGTTTTTGAACGCGGTTATGCCTTGTCATAGCCGCGTTTTTTTCCAGCCGAACCAGGCTTTCACAATACGCAACAAGAGGAGTGGGAAAGTGTGCGAGGAAAAGACCTGTTAAAAAGAATCCTGCAAATCATCATCGTCCTGATTGGAATCAGCTTCCTGACCTTTCTGCTGACCTATCTGTCCCCGGGGGACCCGGTCACGGCCATGTATTCGGCCAGCGGCACTACCCCCAGCGCGGAGCTTCTGGAGCAGACCAGGGAGGCCCTGGGGCTGAACAAGCCTTTCCTGGTGCAGTACTGGGACTGGCTGACCGGCTGCCTCCAGGGGGATTTCGGAAGCTCCTACGCCTTTCACAAGCCGGTGGTCTCCCTGCTGCTCAGCCGGCTGTGGCCCACGCTGAAGCTGGCCCTTTGCTCCCTGGCGCTGATGCTGGTGGTGTCCATCCCCCTGGGCGTCCTGTCAGCCACCCATAAGGGAGGCATAGCGGATTACATCGTCCGGTTCTTCACCTTCCTGGGGGCCTCTCTGCCGAACTTCTGGGTGGGGCTGCTGCTGATGTACGTATTCGCGGTACAGCTGGGCTGGCTGCCGGTGGTATCCACCGGGCAGGGCTTCACCAAGCTGATCCTGCCCTCCATCACCCTGGCTTTCGCCATGATGGGCAAGTACACCCGCCAGGTGCGCACGGCCTTTCTGGAGGAGCTGAACCAGGACTATGTGGTGGGCGCCCGGTGCCGGGGAATTAAGGAAAGCGTCATCCTGTGGAAGCATGTGCTGCCCAACTCTGTCCTGCCCCTGGTGACCATGCTGGGGCTGTCCATGGGCTCCCTGCTGGGGGGCACCGCCGTGGTGGAGGTCATCTTCTCCTACCCCGGCCTGGGGAACCTGGCGGTCACCGCCATCTCCTCCATGGACTACCCGCTGATTCAGGGCTATGTGCTGTGGATTGCGATTATTTACATGGTCATCAACCTGCTGGTGGACATCTCTTACGGATTCCTGGATCCTAGAACGAAGGAGGCGGGCAAACGGTGAAACGGCTGTCTGCGTTTGTGAAGAAAAATCCCAGCTTTACCGTCTTTCTGATTCTGGCCCTGTGCATTGTGGCCGTGGCGGTTCTCGCCCCGGTTCTCGCCACTCACGACCCCTATGAGGCGGTGTTGGCCAACGCGGTGCAGGCTCCCAGTTCTGAACATTTGTTTGGCACGGATAAACTGAGCCGGGATCTGTTCTCCCGGGTCATTTACGGCACAAGAACCTCCCTGTCCGCCGCACTGTGCCTGGTGTGCATCATCATGGTGCTGGGAACCGTCCTGGGCATTGTGGCCGGATATTTCGGCGGCGCGGTGGACGCGGTAATCATGCGCATTTCCGATATGATGGTCTCCTTCCCCGGCATGGTGCTGGCCATCGCCATCGCCGGCATCCTTGGGGCGAGCATGATCAACGCCGTCATCGCCATCGCGGCGGTCAGCTGGACCAAGTACGCCCGGCTTTCCCGGAGCCTGGTGCTGAAGATCCGAAACCGGGACTATGTGGCGGCGGCTCAGGTTACCGGCTCGAAAACCGGTTATATCCTCTACCGCTATATGCTGCCCAACGCCCTGCCCACCATCATCATCACCGGGGCCACCGACATTGGAAGCATGATGCTGGAAATCGCCGCCCTGTCCTTCCTGGGCTTCGGCGCCCAGTCCCCCACGGCCGAGTGGGGTCTGATGCTCAACGAGGGCCGGGCCTACATGACCGCCGCCCCCTGGTTGATGATTTTCCCCGGCCTGGCCATCTTTATTACCGTTGTGGTGTTCAACTTGCTTGGCGACAGCCTGCGCGACGTGCTGGACCCAAAAAGCTGAAAATATATTCCAAATCATGTCAAGAAAGGTTGGTAATCAAACAATGAAGAAAATGAACTGGACCAAAAAGCTCCTGGCCGGTCTGCTGGCCGGCGCGCTGGCGGTGGGCGTGACCGCCTGCGGCAGCAGCGACAGCGGAGACAGCGACAGCAGCAACAGCGGCTCCTCCTCTTCCTCCGACACCTTCACCTTCGGCTGCGACTACTTCTCTGAATACATCGACCCCTCGGTCAACGTCAACGCCGCCTGGTCTCTGGTCCGCTTCGGCGTGGGCGAAACCCTGTTCGCCTTTGATGAGGACGCCGTGGCCCAGGAGAACCTGTGCGACGAGGCCACCACCGAGGATTATATCACCTGGACCCTTCACATTCGGGACGGCATCACCTTCTCCAACGGCAAGGAGCTGACCGCCTCCGCCGTAGTGGCCTGCTGGGAGATGATGTATGAAAAAGAGGCCGCCGGCGGCTCCTCCACTCTGTCCCAATACCTGGACGGCCCCACTTTTACCGCTGATGATGACACCAATACCATCACTGTGGTCTGTCAGGATGTGACCACCAACCTGAAGGGCATCCTGGCCTACCCCTATTTCGCTGTCATTGATCTGGACTCCTATGAGGAAGGCGTGGTGGACTCTGTGATCGGCACCGGCCCCTATGTGCTGGACAGCTATGTGGAGGCCACCTCCAAGACCTTTGTGAGAAATGAGACCTATTGGAACGGAGAGGTTCCCTACAGCGGCTACACCGCCATCTATATGTCCGACAGCAGCACTAAGGCTATGGCCATTCAGAGCGGCGATGTGGATGTGGTGGAAAATGTCACCACCGCCAGTGATTTGGAGACTTTAAAGTCTGACGACGCCTACACCGTCAAGAGTACTGCCGGCGGACGGCTGGCAAACACTTACTTCAATTTCAGCGGTCAACTGTCTAATGAAACCCTCCGCCAGGCCATCCAGTACGCCATCGACGACGAGACCATGTGCTCCGTCACGGTGGGCGGCATCTACACCGCCGGGGCCGGCGTTCTGCCCTCCTCCATGGACTATGGCGCCGACCAGCTGACTGACCCCTATGAGTATGACCTGGACAAGGCCGTGGAGATTCTGGACGAGGCTGGGATTGTAGACACCGACGGAGACGGCATCCGGGAGATCGACGGCGAGAACATCAGCCTGACCTATCTGACCTTCGAGAGCCGTCAGCTGCAGACCTTTGCCGAGGCGGTGTCCACCGTGCTCAACAGCATCGGCATCGGCGTAGACTATCAGGTGCTCTCTTACGATAAGATTTTGGAAATGCAGACCGACGGTGACTTTGACATGGTCAGTTCCAATGCCGTCATCGTCCCCACTGGCAACCCCGACACCTTCTTGGGCAACTTCTACAGCGGCAACTCCAGCAGCTACGGCTATTACAGCAACGCCGAGTACGACGCATGCTATGAGGAGCTGATCACCTCCACCGACGAGGCGCGCAAGGCTGAGTTGTATGTGGAAATGCAGCAGATTCTTATCGACGACGCGGCCACCATCGTCCACGGCTATTACAACAGCTCCATCACCTACAACAACAGCGTCATCACCGGCGTGGAGATGTACCCCCTGGACTACACCTGGATCACCACCGACTGGGCCCCGGTGAACTAATCCGCAGGGGAGGCCAGCCCTCCCCCGGCGGAACAGAAAGGAGGCGGTTTCAATGCTGAGCGTACAGGATATTTCCATCACATATGGAAACAATCCAACTCCCACTGTGGAAGGGGTCTCCCTTGAGATGAAGCAGGGGGACATCGTCAGCATTGTGGGCGAGAGCGGAAGCGGAAAATCCACCGTCATCCGCGCCATACTGGGGTGCCTGCCAGGGGGCGGCTACGTCAGCGGGGGGGACATTCAATTTGAGGGGAAATCCCTGCTGCAGTATTCCCCAGAGCAGTGGCGCGAGCTGCGGGGCACTGAAATTTCCATGATTTTTCAGGACTCCGGGGCCATGATTAACCCCATCCGAAAGATTGGCGCCCAGTATGTGGAGTACATCAGAACCCACGAAAAAATGTCGAAAAAGGACGCCTGGGACAGGGGCGTGGAGATGCTGGAGCGGATGCGCCTGCCCAGCGGGGACAACATCATGCGAAGCTACCCCTTCCAGCTCTCCGGCGGGATGCGCCAGCGGGTGGGCATCGCCATGGCCATGACCTTCCAGCCCAAGCTTCTGCTGGGCGACGAGCCAACCAGCGCCCTGGACGTGACCACCCAGGCCCAGATCGTCCGCCAGATGATGGAGCTGCGGGAGCAGTACGGCACCAGCATCATCATCGTCACCCACAACCTGGGCGTGGCCGCCTATATGGCCGACCACATCCTGGTGATGAAGCAGGGCCGGGTGGTGGACGCGGGCGATCGGGAGCAGATTCTGCACAACCCCTCGGATCCCTACACCAAAAACCTGCTGGCCGCCGTGCCGGCCATAGGGGGGTACAGCTATGTCTGAAACGCATGAACTGATTTTGGAGGCCCGGCACGTGACCAAAACCTACCCCGCCTCCAACCGCCGCACCCTGACCGCCAATAACGACGTCAATCTGAAGCTCTACCGGGGCCGCACCCTGGGGATCGTCGGGGAGAGCGGCTACGGGAAAAGCACCTTTATGCGCATGGTGGTGTCCCTGGAAAAACCCACCCAGGGGGAGATTCTCTACAATGGGCAGGACATCACCAACCTGAAGGGTGAGGCTCTGCGACGCCACCGGCGGAACATCCAGATGGTGTTCCAGGATCCCTCCGCCGCCTTCAACCCCAAAATGCGCGTCCGGGACATTATCTGCGAGCCCCTGCTGAACTTCGGCCTGATTCGCCGCGGGGAGCGGGACGCGGTGGCCCGGAAGTACCTGGAGCTGGTGGAGCTGCCCGGCGACTTTGCCGGGCGCTACCCCCACAACATGAGCGGCGGCCAGCGCCAGCGGGTGGGCATCGCCCGGGCCCTGGCCCTGGAGCCGAAGATCATCATGTGCGACGAGGCCACCAGCGCCCTGGATGTGTCGGTGCAGAAAACCGTCATCGAACTGCTGGTAAAGCTCCAGCGGGAGAAGAACATCGCTATCGGCTTTGTCTGCCACGACATGGCCCTGGTGCAATCCTTCGCCCACCAGATGGCCGTCATGTACCTGGGAAACATCGTTGAAATCCTCCCCGGCGGCAAGGTGGGGAGCCAGGCCAAACACCCCTACACCCAGGCCATGCTCGGCTCCATTTTCGACCTGAATATGGACTTCACCAAGCCCATCGAG
>JAJPXI010000089.1 GCA_021205585.1 Oscillospiraceae bacterium | reverse complement strand
GACAGCACGTCCAGGCAGGTCAGAGCCACCTGGGGGGCGCCCTGCACCGTGCAGCCGTATTTGGTGGCCACGGCGTCGAACCAGCCCACCCGGCGGGGGCGGCCCGTGGTGGCACCGAACTCCCCCTTATCCCCGCCCCGGCGGCGCAGCTCATCCCCGGCGGGGCCGGTCAGTTCGCTGACGAAGGGTTCGGTTTTGGAGCCCACGCAGGAGGAGTAGGCCTTGGTCACGCAGATGACCTGCCGGATGGAGGCGGGGGGGACGGCCGCGCCGACGCAGCCGAAGCCCGCCAGGGTGTGGGAGGAGGTGGTCATGGGGACGATGCCCAGTTCCGGATCCTTCATGGCCCCCAGTTGCCCTTCCAGCAGGATGGTTTTGCCATCCCGAAGGGCCTGGTGGACAAAGCCCACCGTGTCCCGCACATAGGGGCGCAGCTGCTCCCGCTGCTCCAGAAGCTGCCGGTACAGGGCCTCTCCGTCCACTGGGGGCTTGTGGTACAAATGCTCAAACAGGACGTTTTTCAGGCACAGGGCGGCATCCAGCCGGGCCTTCAGCCGCTGATCGTCATACAAATCGGCCACCTGGATGCCGATTTTGGCGTATTTATCGGAGTAGAAGGGGGCAATGCCGCTCTTGGTGGAGCCGAAGGCCCCACTGCCCAGGCGCTCCTCCTCATAGGTGTCCTGGAGCACATGGTAGGGCAGCAGCAGCTGGGCCCGGTCGGAGACGATCAGGTTGGGGGCGGGGACATTCTGCTCCTTCAGGGATTGCAGCTCCTCCAGCAGCTTTTGGATGTCCAGGGCCACGCCGTTTCCGATGACGTTGGTCACATGGGGGCAGAACGCGCCGGAGGGGAGGATGTGCAGGGCGAAGCGGCCGTACTCGTTGATGATGGTGTGTCCGGCGTTGGCCCCGCCCTGGAAGCGGATGACCACGTCGGACTGCTGGGCCAGCAGGTCGGTGATTTTGCCCTTTCCCTCGTCGCCCCAGTTGGCGCCTACGATTGCGTTTACCATAAAAACCTCCAAGGCCGGGATTCGCAACCCTGGGCGGATTTGCCTTTTCCGGTCAAAAGAATGGGACGCAAAACAGGGCCGGAGGCGGCGCATGCCGGGCTCTTTGCCGGCGGGGGCCTGCGGGCCTGTTCAACAGGGAGTATTATAATATGTTTCCCTGCGTTTTGCAAGAGCGTTTGCGCCCTTGACGGAAATAGAGAATTGGGCTACAATAGGAGAAAAGAAGTTCAGTTTTTATGAAGTGAGGAAACGAGATGCCCAGGAAAAGCTACGGGAATGAATCTATTTCCGCCCTGAAGGGCGCGGACCGGGTGCGCAAGCGCCCGGGCGTTATTTTTGGCTCCGACGGGCTGGACGGCTGCCAGCACGCGGTGTTTGAAATTTTGTCCAACGCCATCGACGAGGCCAGGGAGGGCTACGGCCAGGAAATCGTCCTGACCCGGTTTCTGGACAAGTCCATCCAGGTGGAGGACCAGGGCCGGGGCTGCCCGGTGGACTGGAACGAGAAGGAGCAGAAGTACAACTGGGAGCTGGTGTTCTGCGAGCTGTACGCCGGCGGCAAGTACGACAACGGCCAGGGGGACTATGAGTACTCCCTGGGGCTGAACGGCCTGGGGGCCTGCGCCACCCAGTACGCCAGCGAGTACTTCGACGCGACCATCCGCCGGGACGGCTTTCAGTACACCCTGCACTTTGAGCAGGGGGAGAACATCGGCGGCCTGGACAAAAAGCCCCTTCCCAGGGGCAGACACACAGGCTCCACCTTCCACTGGAAGCCGGATCTGCAGGTGTTTACCGACATCGACATCCCCCTGGAGTACTACCTGGACGTACTCAAGCGCCAGGCGGTGGTCAACGCCGGGGTCACCTTCAAGCTGCAGGATGAGGTGTCCGCCGGGAAATTTGAGACCACGGTATTTCAGTATGAAAACGGCATCGCCGACTATGTCGCGGAATTGGCCGGGGAGGACAGCCTGACCCAGCCGGTGTTCTGGCAGGCCGAGCGGCAGGGCCGAGACCGGGCCGACAAGCCGGAGTACAAGGTCAAGCTGTCCCTGGCCCTGTGCTTTTCCAACCGGGTGCAAATCATCGAGCACTACCATAACTCCTCCTGGCTGGAGCACGGGGGCAGCCCAGAAAAGGCGGTGCGCTCCGCCCTGGTGTCCGCCATCGACGCCTATTTGAAAGCCCAGGGCAAATACCAGAAAAACGAGAGCAAGCTGACCTGGAACGACGTGCAGGACTGCCTGGTGCTGGTGTCCAACAACTTTTCCACCCAGACCTCCTATGAAAACCAGACCAAAAAGGCCATCAACAATAAATTCATCCAAGAGGCCATGACCGAGTTCGTCAAAAGCCAGATGGAGGTCTACTTCATCGAAAACCCCTTTGACGCTCAGAAAATCGCCGAGCAGGTGCTGATTAACAAGCGCTCCAGGGAGACGGCGGAGAAGGCCCGGCTGAACATCAAAAAGAAGCTCTCCGGCAGCATGGACATCTCCAACCGGGTGCAGAAGTTTGTGGACTGCCGCACCAAGGAGGTGGAGCGGCGGGAGCTGTATATCGTGGAGGGCGACTCCGCCCTGGGCAGCGTCAAGCTGTCCAGAGACGCGGAGTTTCAGGGTATTATGCCTGTGCGGGGCAAGATCCTCAACTGCCTGAAGGCCGACTACGCCCGCATTTTCAAAAGCGACATCATCACCGACCTGATCCGGGTGCTGGGCTGCGGGGTGGAGGTCAACGAAAAGCGGGCCAAGGATCTGGCCGCCTTCGACCTGGCCAGCCTGCGGTGGAACAAGGTGGTCATCTGCACCGACGCCGATGTGGACGGCTTTCAGATCCGCACCCTGATTCTGACCATGCTCTACCGGCTGACCCCCACCCTGATCGAGCAGGGCTATGTCTATATCGCGGAGTCTCCCCTGTATGAGATCACCTATAAAGAAAAGACCTGGTTCGCCTACTCCGACAAGGAGAAAAACGACATTGTCACCGGCGAGCTGGCGGGGAAGAAGTGCGCCATCAACCGATCCAAGGGCCTGGGCGAAAACGACCCGGACATGATGTGGCTGACCACCATGAACCCGGAGACCCGGCGGCTGATCAAGGTCATGCCGGAGGACGCCGCCGCCACGGCCCTGACCTTTGATCTGCTGCTGGGGGACAACCTCCAGGGCCGAAAGAATCACATCGCCCAGTGCGGGCACCAGTATCTGGACCTGGCGGACATCTCGTAAGGAATAGGACGGAACAAACCGATGGCAAAAAAGAAAAAACCGGCGGAGAACAAGCCGAAAGTGGATACATCCAACGTCATGGGCCTGCACTCGCAGGTGCTGGAGCAGCCGATTACCCAGACGCTGGAGCTGAACTATATGCCCTACGCTATGAGCGTGATTGTCTCCCGGGCCATTCCGGAGATCGACGGCTTCAAGCCCTCCCACCGCAAGCTGCTGTACACCATGTATCAGATGAAGCTGCTGGGGGGCGCGCGCACCAAAAGCGCCAACATCGTGGGCCAGACCATGCACCTAAACCCCCACGGCGACGCTGCGATTTACGACACCATGGTTCGCCTGTCCAGGGGCTATGGGGCGTTGCTGCACCCCCTGGTGGATTCCAAGGGCAACTTCGGAAAGGTCTACTCCAGGGACATGGCCTGGGCGGCCTCCCGGTACACCGAGGCCCGGCTGGATCCCATCTGCGCCGAGCTGTTCCGGGACATCGACCAGGACACGGTGGACTTTGTGGACAATTACGACGGCTCCACCCAGGAGCCCACCCTGCTGCCCACCACCTTCCCCAACGTGCTGGTGTCGGCCAACCAGGGCATCGCCGTGGGCATGGCCTCCAACCTGTGCGGCTTCAACCTGGGGGAGGTGTGCGACGCGGCCATGGCCTATCTGAAGGACCCCAACTGCGACCTGCTGACCCTGCTGAAGGCCCCGGACTTCCCCACCGGCGGCCAGCTGCTCTATGATGGGGAGGAGATGGCCCGCATCTACGCCACCGGCCGGGGCTCTTTCAAGGTGCGGGGCCGCTGGCGCTACGACAAGAGCGCCAACCTGATTGAAATTTACGAGATCCCCTACACCACCACCGCCGAGGCCATTATCGACAAAGTGGCCGATCTGATTAAGGCGGGCAAGATTAAAGAGATCTCCGATATGCGGGACGAGACGGATTTGTCCGGTCTGAAGCTGGCCATCGACCTGAAGCGGGGAACCGACCCGGACAAGCTGATGGCGAAGCTGTACAGGTATACCCCTTTACAGGACTCCTTCGGCTGCAATTTCAACATCCTGATTGCCGGCACCCCCCAGGTGCTGGGCGTGGGGCAGATTTTGGAGGAATGGACGGCCTGGCGGATGGAGGGAGTGCGGCGGCGCACCTACTTCGTCATGAAGAAAAAAGAGGAAAAGCTCCATCTGCTCCAGGGGCTGAAAAAAATCCTGCTGGACATCGACAAGGCCATCAAGATTATCCGGGAGACCGAGGAGGAGGCCGAGGTCATCCCCAACCTGATGATTGGTTTCGGCATCGACCAGATCCAGGCGGAGTATGTGGCCGACATCCGGCTGAGAAATATCAACAAAGAGTATATTTTGAAGCGGGTTGAGGAAACCTCTTCCTTAGAGGACGAAATCGCCGACCTGAAGGACATCGTGGCCCATCCCGAAAGAATCAAGAAAATCATCGCCCAGGAGCTGGCCCAGGTCAAGAAGAAATACGCCGTCCCCCGGCGCACGGAGATTCTCTACGAGGTGGAGACCGCCCAGGAGGAGGAGCCGGAGGAGCTGGTTGATTACCCGGTGCACCTGTTTTTGTCCAGGGAGGGCTATCTGAAAAAAATTACCCCCCAGTCCCTGCGCATGGCCGCCGAGCAGAAGTACAAGGAGGGGGACGGCCCCGCCCAGAGCTGGGAAACCAGCAACGGGGAGGAGCTGCTAATCTTCACCGACCGGCAGCAGTGCTACAAGGCCCGCCTGGCCGACTTTGCCGACTGCAAGGCCAGCGTTCTGGGGGAGTATCTGCCCACCAGGCTGGGCTTTGACGAGGGGGAGAACCCTCTGTGGGCCTGCCTGGCCGGGGACTACGGCGGTCACCTGCTGTTCTTCTTTGAAAACGGCAAGGCCGCCCGGGTGGAGCTGGCCGCCTACCAGACCCAGACCCGCCGCCGCCGTCTGACCGGAGCGTACAGCGATAAAAGCCCCCTGGTGTCCGCCCTTGTGCTGAAGGAGGACATGGAGGTGGCGGTCTGCTCCACCGAGGGCCGGGCCGTGGTGTTCCACACCGCCTGCCTGAACCCCAAGAGCACCCGCAGCACCCAGGGCGTGGCCGTGATGACCTTAAAGCCCAAGTATAAGCTGGCCTGGGCGGCCCCCCTGGGGCAGACAGCCATCCAGAACCCCGCCCGCTACCGGGCCCGCAGCCTGCCCATCGCCGGGGCGCTGTTAAAGGACGTGGACAGGGGAGAGGAGCAGATGAGTTTGTTGCCATAACATATTCCCGTCCCCAAATCACGGCGATGCCGGAAAGGTTGTGTGCCCGGATGAAGTGGAGAGCCGAGGCGCGGTCTTATGCCTGGATTACCCTGGCCTGCGCCGTCTACGCCCTGGGCTTTGACTGGTGCTACGCCCCCAACGAGATGGCCTTCGGCGGGCTAACCGGCCTGGCCCAGGTGCTCCATGAGCTGTTGCCCTGGATCCCCGTGGGCGGGGCGGTGATTGTGATGAACATTCCCCTGTTTCTGATTGGGTGGAAGCTGTTAGGGGGGCGGCTGCTGGTCTCCTCCCTGTTTGCCATGGCGGTCTCCTCCGTGCTGTTGGATCTGTTCAGCGCCCTTTACGACTTCCAGCCCATGGATCCGATGCTGGCCTGTCTGTTCGGAGGGCTGCTGGTGGGGGCGTCCCTGGGGGGCATCGTGCTCCAGGGGGCCACCACCGGGGGAACCGACACCATCGCCCGCCTGCTGAAACTGCCCTTCCCATGGCTGTCCATGGGACGGCTGCTGATGCTGGTGGACATGGCCGTCATCCTGGCTGTGGCCGTGGTTTTCCGCAGCCTGCCCAGCGCGCTCTACGGGGCGGTCAGCCTGTATGTGTCCACCGTGGTCATGGACGGGT
>JAJPXI010000087.1 GCA_021205585.1 Oscillospiraceae bacterium | reverse complement strand
TTAAAAATGGCTTGTTTTAATAGCCGTCGCAACGGCGTAGATTTCGTATGAGACGGGATTTTGAAAGCACAGCTTTCAAAATCAGGCTGGGAACCAGCCATATTCTTCATAAAAAGATGAAATCTTTTTATGAAGAATCAGTATTAGACCCTTCAAAAGTTCAGATTAAAATGTCCCATTTTAATCTGAGAGGAGTATGAAAAGCGCCGGAGGCGGCGGGAGCAGATTCCCGCAGGCCCCGGCGCTTTTTGCGCCCGGAAGGGCTACCCGCCCTGAATCAGCAGCATCAAAACGGTCAGCAGAATGAGGAAGGAGAAGTTGAACGCGGAAAAAACGGCCAGGTAGCGCTTCCCCTGGCCGGGGTAGTGCCGGGTGTACTCCCGGAAAGTGATCAGGCTGGCCAGGGAGGCGATGGGGGTGCCCACGCCGCCGATGTTCACGCCCACCAGCAGGGCGGCGTAATCGCCGGTAAACCGGCTGAGCAGGATGGCAGAGGGGACGTTGCTGATCACCTGGCAGGACAGGACGCTGACCAGCAGAGTGTTCTTATCCAGCAGGGCGGATAAGAGGGCGCTCACCCCCTCCAGCCGGGACAGATTGCCGGAGAAAATGAAGAAAAATACAAAGGTCAGCAGCAGGGGGTAGTCCACCATCTTCAGCGCCTTTCGGTCGGCGAACAGCAGCACAGCGGGGATGACGATTAACCCGATCCAAAAGGGGATGACCCGGAACACGATGACGATGGACAGGGCGAACAGGGCCAGGTAAAGCCCGGTGCGGCCGGGGTTCAGGGCCAGAGGCTCGTCCTCCAGTTCCAGGGGAACCGGCCTGACAAAGAGGATACAGCACAGGGTAATCAGCCCCACCGAGACGAGGAAAGGAATCGCCATAATTCCCATAAACTCCAGGGTGGGAATTTGAAACCGGGTGTATAAGTACAGGTTCTGGGGGTTGCCGAAGGGGGTAATCATGCCCCCCAGGTTGGCGGCGATGTTCTGCATGACGAAGGTGAAGGCCATATATCGCTCCTGGCGGGTGGAGGACAGAACCAGATAGCCCAGGGGCAGGAAGGTCAGCAGGGCCATGTCATTGGCGATGAGCATGGAGCCAAGGAAAGTGATGTACACCAGGGCCAGCACGCTCATGCGGGCGTTTTTGAACCAGTGAACCACCTTCCGGGCCAGCAGATAGAAAAATCGGATGTTTTTCAGGGCGCACACCACCGCCAGCACGCAGAACAGGCAGGTCAGGGTCTTGTAGTCGAAATAGTCCAGCCACGCCCGATCCGGCGGCACCAGGAAGGAGGTGACGACGGCGGCGGCCAGGGCGACGGACATGACCACATTCTCTTTCAGCAGGCGGACAAAACCCAGGGCGATTTTTTTCATGGCGGCGTTCTCTCTTTCTTCTTTACATACTGATTCTCAACGCACTTCACGCTATCAAAAGCGCATTGCGTTTTTCCCCAGCCAATGGTATAATCAGCGGGTAAACGCGCGCCTTTTACGGGGTTTGGGTCAGGGCCTCGCCCACGGTGTAGATATTCCCCGCGCCCACGGTCAAAATCAAGTCGCCCGGCCGGGCCATCCGGCGCAGGGCCTGCTCCAGCTCCGTAAGGGTGGCATAATATTGGCTGCCGGGAATCTCCCGGGCCAGGTCGGCGGAGGAGATGCCGGAGACATTCTGCTCCCGGGCCGCATAAATTTCGGCCAGAAGAACGACGTCGGGCTGCCGCAGGACGGCGGCGAACTGGTCGAACAGGGCCTCGGTGCGGCTGTAGGTGTGGGGCTGGAAGGCGCAGAGAACGCGGCGGTAGCCCAGGGTGGCCGCCGTGTCCAGCAGGGCCTTCAGCTCGCTGGGGTGGTGGGCGTAGTCGTCGTAGACGTCCGCCCCGTTGCAGGTTCCCTTGCGCTCGAAGCGCCGGCATACGCCGGTAAATTCAGCCAGCCCCTGCTCCACGGCGGCGGCGGGGATCCCCAGAGCCCAGGACGCGGCGGCGGCGGCCAGGGCGTTTTTTACATTGTGCAGGCCGGGTACCCCCAAGGAGACGCGGGCATACCGCTCCCCCCGAACCAGAATGTCAAATTCGGCCCGGCCATGGTTCCAGGCCGTCGCCCCGGCCCGGATGTCCCCACTGTCCAGCCCGAAGGTCAGCATGGAGCGGTCTAAATCCTTCAGGGCCTCCACCGTGTTCTCGTCCTCGGCGCTGGCCACCACCAGCCCGCCCTCCCGGGGCACCAGCCGGGCGAAGTGGCGGAAGGAGCGCTGGATGTCGGGCAAATCTTTGAAAAAATCCAAGTGGTCGGCGTCGATGTTCAAAATAATCGCCAGGGTGGGGAAGAAGGATAAAAAGGAGTTGCAGTATTCGCAGCTCTCCAGTAAAATGGTGTCCCTTCCGCCCACCCGATAGGCGGCGCCCAGCAGGGGCAGGGTGCCGCCAATCATCACCGTGGGATCCTGCTGGGCAGCCAGGAGGATGTGAGTACACATCCCGGTGGTGGTGGTCTTCCCATGGGTGCCGGCCACGCACAGGGCATTGCCGTACCCCCGCATGATGGCCCCCCAGGCCTGGGCCCGCTCAAACACGGGGATGTTATGGGCGCGGGCAAAAGCGATTTCCGGGTTGTCGTCATGAATGGCGGCGGAGCGGATGACAAGCTCCGCCTGTTCCGCCTGTTCCGCCCGATGGCCCACGGCCACCTGGATGCCCTGGCGGCGCAGGCGGGCCACCGAGGGGCTGTCCTGCATATCCGAGCCGGTGACGGCCAGGCCCATGCCGGCGAGCACTTGGGCAAGAGAGAGCATGGACACCCCGCCGATGCCCACCAGATGGGCCCGGCGGCCCGGCGAGAGGTACGATTGCATATCCTGAACTGGCATTTTTCACACACCTTATCAACGCGGGGGCGCGGGCCCCTGTTCGATTGTTTTCATATATATTATACCGCATTTTTTACACTCTGCAAGTAAAAGCTGTCAAAGGGGGGGGCAAAAAAATGCGCGGGTCGCTGCCAAAGGCCGTCCGGGACTGCTGCGCCGCCCTGCGGGGGGCGGGGTTTGAGGCCTGTCCCGTGGGGGGCTGCGTCCGGGATTTGCTGCTGGGCCGACCTGTCCGGGACTGGGGTGCCGCCACCTCCGCCCGGCCGGAGCAAATAGAGGAAATTTTCCCCGCCGCCGCCCCCACCGGGCGGGCCTATGGTACGGTGACGGTGGAGCGGGAGGGGATACCCGTCCAGCTGACCACCTTCCGCCGGGAGGGGCCTTACAGCGACGGCCGCCGCCCGGACTGGGTGGAGTTTCACACGGATTTGACCTCAGACCTGGCCCGGCGGGATTTCACCGTCAACGCCATGGCCCTGGGGGAGAGAGGGGAGGTTATCGACCCCTTCGGCGGCCAGGAGGATTTGGCCCGGCGGCTGCTGCGCACGGTGGGGGATCCGATGGAGCGATTCTCCCAGGACGCTCTGCGCATTCTGCGGGGGGTGCGCCTGGCCGCCCAGCTGGGCTTTTCCCTGGACGGCCCGGCCCGCGCGGCCATGGCCGCCTGCGCAGGAGGGCTGGCGCGGCTGTCCCCCCAGCGGGTGGGGCGGGAGATGGAGGCGGTTCTGCTCTCCCCCCGGCCCCAGGCGGCGGGGGAGCTGGTGGCGCTGGAGGCGCTGAACCGGTTTTGGGACGGCTGGCGGCCCTGCCAGTGGGAGACACTGGCCCAGACGCCCCCGGAGGAGGCCGCCCGCTGGGGGGCTTTCTGCGCCCTGACCGGCTGCCCCATCTCCGCCCTGCCTGTCACCCGCCGGGTGCGCCTGGCGGTGGAACAGCCCCTGCGGGCGCAAATTTCCGGCTTGGCCCTGTCCGGAGGCCAGTTGCGGGAGTTTGGCCTGGAGGGGCCGGAAATTGGCCGGGCCCAGCGTTACCTGGCCCGGCACGTCCAGCGGCGCCCTGAGGACAACACCCCGGCGGCCCTGCTGCGGGCGCTGGCCCCGTTTCTTTGACGGAATTCCACCTTAATTTTCTATATCCTGGAATATCGGGCTGTCCAGCGCCGAAATATCCTCCATGGGAATCTCCGCGCCGCCTTCCAGCAGCAGGAGCCGCCGGGCCTCATCCAGCCCTTTCAGCCGGCCGGTGACGGTGACGTAAGCGCCCCCGGCCTTGCGCCCGTCGGGGACGAAATAGGTGACAAGCAGAGGCGGATGCTCGGCGCGGCGGCTGGCCAGGTACTGTTGTTTGCGGTCCAGCTCCGCCCGCTCGTCCGCCTCCAGCTCCCGTTTCTGCTCGGTCAGCCGCCCGGTCTCCACGATGACCCCGTGGTAGCCGGTCAGGGCGGCGAAGGGGGAAAACTGGGCCGCCCGGTCGGACATGGGCATGGGCGGCCGGGTGGGGGAGACGTGATGGGGCAGATGGATGATGTCGTCATACGGCCCTTTCATGCCCGGTGCCCCCCAATCTGCCGGTTGCGGGTCTGGGCTGTGGCCCCCGGCTCCAGGTTCATCCCCTTCAGGATGGCGTTTTTCCCGAATTTCTTTTTGATGTCCAGCATGGCTCGCTGCATTTTGCGCTCCCGTTCCAGGCCGCTGTCCCTGGCCGGCTCGTATTCGGTAAACAGGTTCAGCTGCTCAAATTCCCGCGTCTCCGGGGCGGATTCCTCCGTCACATGGTTGGCGGTGATATTCAGCCTGCGGATGAGCAGGGAGGGATCCACGATCCGGTCGAACAGCTCCGACGCGGCCTGCATAAACGCTTTGGAAGAAGCGCCGGGCCGGGGGAGGTTGACGGTGCCGTGGGCGTGCTTCGGCGTCTGGCGGCCATACCGGTCTTTGACCACCGGGCCCCGGTATTGGCTGCGGCGGGCGGGGTCGGCCAGATTTTCCACGTCGTAGCCCACGGTCAGGACAAGCTGGTCGCTGACCATGCGCCTGTCCACCAGGTCCAGGGCCAGCAAATCGGCCATTTCCCGCAAAACCAGCCGGGCCTTCTCCGCTGTGTAGGGGCGCTGGAGCACCTGGCCGGAGCTGAGGCTGTTGGAGGCCGGGCGGTAGGCTTTCACGTCGGCCACGGTGCACGGCTCCCAGCCCCAGGCGTGGTCGATGAGCAGCTGCGCGTTCTTCCCAAACAGGCGGTAGAGCAGCGCCTCGTTTTCCACAGACTTGCGGGCCACATCCCCCATGGTGAACATCCGGTTTTCCTCCAGCTTCCGGGCGATGCCCCGGCCCACCCGCCAGAAGTCGGTCAGGGGCCGGTGCTCCCACAGGGTCTGACGGTAGCTCCCCTCGTCCAGCTGGGCGACGCGTGCGCCGTTCTCGTCCGGCGGCATGCGCTTTGCCACCATGTCCATGGCCACCTTGCACAGATAGAGGTTGGTGCCGATTCCGGCGGTGGCCGTGATGCCCGTGGTCTGGAACACGTCCAGAAGGATTTTCCGGGCCAATTCCCTGGGGGACAGGCCGTGAAGGGCCAGATAGCCGGTTACGTCCATGAACACCTCGTCGATGGAGTAGACGATGATGTCCTCCGGGGCCACATAGCGCGTATAGATGCTGTAAATCCAGGCGCTGTACTGGATATAGTAGGCCATGCGGGGCGGGGCGATGAGGAAGTCCGCGGCCTTTTCCGGCGCGGCGGCCAGCTGGGCGGCGCTGTAAGAGGCCCCTTCCAGCTTCCCTCCGGGGGCGCGGCGGCGGCGGGCCCGGTTCTCCGCCTCCACCCGCTGGCGCACCTCGAACAGCCTGGCCCGGCCGGGGATGCCATAGGCTTTCAGGGAAGGGGTGACGGCCAGGCAGATGGTCTTGTCCGTGCGGCCCTCGTCGGCCACCACCAGGTGGGTGTCCAGCGGATCCAGCCCCCGCTCCCGGCACTCCACAGAGGCGTAAAAAGATTTCAGGTCGATGGCGATATAGGCGCGCTGGGCCATAGCGTTCCGCCCCCTTTTTGCGGAAATTGGACTCGCAATTCGCTCTTGCCGCTCTGCGCGGCGTTGCCTAAGGAAGGACTGATTAAATCGGCAAGAGCGGATGGCGAGAAATTTTGTGACAAAAGAAGGCGTTGAAGCGCTGTGTGAATGGCCAATTCCTCTTTAGCGCAAATGCAGGGGGCGATGGCCGATAGGCACAGCCCCGCGCAAAAAGTGCAGGCATACTGTATGCAACCGTCACCCGGCCAGCA
>JAJPXI010000061.1 GCA_021205585.1 Oscillospiraceae bacterium | reverse complement strand
TTTGTCGCAAAATTTCTCGCCATCCGCTCTTGCCGATTGAATCAGTCCTTCCTTAGATAATCGTGTTCTTCACAATGGTCAGGGGATAGCTCTCATGCCCCACCAGGGTGCGGCCGGGGCGGATTAAGACATTTTTGTCGGTGATGACGGCGGACAGCTCCGCCCCCTCCTGCACCATGGTGGACTGCATCAGAATGCAGCCGGACACTCTGGCCCCCTTCGCCACATGGACGCCCCGGAACAGGATAGAGTTCTCCACCTCGCCGTCGATGACGCAGCCGTCGGCGATAAAGCTGTTGCGGCTGCGGGCCTCCGGGCCGTAGTAGGTGGAGGGGTTGGACTGGTCCTTGGTGCGCACCGGGCGGTTGGGGTCGAACAGGGCGGCCTGCACCTCCGGATTGAGCAGATCCATGCTCTTTTCATAGTAGGAGTTCAGGGAGTGGAACCGGGCCACATAGCCGTCGTACAGGTAGGGGACGATTTTCAGGTGCCCTGACATATTCAGCAGCACCCCCTCGGAGAAGGAGTGGATGCGGTGGGCGGCGGCGTAGTCCGTCAGGGTCAGCAGCAGGCTTTTGGACAGGATGTAGCACTCCAGGGTCTCGCACCCGCTGGCCTCGTTGGGGTGGACGGACACCTCCCGCACGCACCCATCGGCCCCCACGGTGAAGTAAGTGCAGTCGGCGGGGTTGCCGGTGGGCGTGGGGGCGCAAAGGGCGGTGATGTCCGCCTGATTGCGCAGGTGCTGCTCGAAGGCCTCGGCGATGGGCAGGTTGGCCACGATGTCCCCCCAGGCCAGCACCACATAGTCCTGGCGGATGTTGTCCAGATAGGAACGCACCCCCACCAGGGCGTCCATGCGGCCCTGGGCGCTGGAGTCCCCCACGGCCTGGGTGTAACTGAAGGGGGGCAGGATGCGCAAGCCCCCGTGCTTGCGGGAGAGCTCCCAGTCCTTTCCGGAGCCCACATGATCCAGCAGGGATTGGTAATTGGAGTGGACAATCAGCCCCACATCGGTCACACCGGCGTTGACCAGGCTGGAGAGCATAAAGTCGATGACCCGGTAACGTCCCCCGTAGGGGATGGAGCAGGTGGTCCTGTGCTGGGTCAGCGCCCGCATGGCGGGGTCTGAGCGGTAGGCCAGCAGCACACCGTGCAGATCATTCATGCTTCGCGCCTCCTTCCACATTCTCTTGAATCATAGCGCCGGGGGCCACATGGGCGCCGGGGGCCACCAGAAGGTCGGAGGCCACCACAGCGATCTCCGGCTCTTCTCCCTCTCCCGGCGCGCCGCCCACCACGGCGCCCTCGCCGATGACGGCCCGCTCGGCCACAATGGTGTACTCCACCCGGGCCCCGGCCTTGACCACCGAGCCGGGCATCAGTACGCTGGAGCAGATGTAGGCCCCCGGCTCCACGGTGACCGAGTGGAACAGCACGCTGTCCTTCACCGTGCCATCCACCACGCAGCCGCCGGTCAACAAGCTGTGAGACACGTCGGCGTGGACGCCGGTGACGTGGGGCGGGCGGACGGGACTGCGGGCATAGATGGGCCACTCCTCGTCGTACAACTCGAAGCCGGCGGTGGGGCAGAGCATATCCATGTTGGCGTCCCACAGGGAGCGGATGGTGCCCACGTCCTTCCAGTAGCCGGAGAACCGGTAGGTTCCCAGGTGTTCCCCGGCCTCCAGCATGGCGGGGATGATGTTTTTGCCGAAGTCGTTGCTGGAGGCCTCGTCGGCCTCGTCGGCCTCCAGGTAACTGCGCAGCTTGCTCCAGGTGAACACATAGATTCCCATGGAGGCCAGGTTGCTTTTGGGCTGGGAGGGCTTTTCCTGAAACCGGGTCACCCGGCCCGCCCCGTCCGTCTCCATGATGCCGAAGCGGCTGGCGTCCTCCATGGGCACCTCCAGCACCGAGATGGTGCAGGCCGCGCCGCTTTCCTTGTGGCGGCGAATCAGGCGGCTGTAATCCATCTTATAGATGTGATCCCCGGAGAGGATCAGCACATACTCCGGGTCATACAGCTCCAAAAAACCGATGTTCTGATAGATGGCGTTGGCGGTGCCCTTGTACCAGGTGCCCTGATCCCCCGCCTGGACGTAGGGGGGCAGCACATGGACGCCCCCGTCGGAGCGGTCCAGATCCCAGGGCTGGCCGCTGCCCAGGTAGGCGTTGAGCTCCAGAGGCTGGTACTGGGTCAGCACCCCCACGGTGTCGATGCCGGAGTTAATGCAGTTGGACAGGGGGAAATCGATGATACGGTATTTTCCGCCGAAGGGGACGGCGGGCTTTGCCACATGGCTGGTCAGGGCGTAGAGCCGGCTGCCCTGGCCCCCGGCCAGGAGCATGGCGACGCATTCTTTTTTCATCCCTTCACCTGCTTTCATAAAAATCGGTATCGCGGTGTTGCCTTTGCGCGGCGCTGGTTTTACTCGGCGTCCGGCTTTTTCTTCCGCACGGGGAAGGCCTTGACGCACTTGAGCACCACCGCCCCCAGGGGCGGGATGTCCACCCGCAGGGACTGCTCCTGCCCGTGGCAGGGGACGCGCTCGGTTGTTTGCTCCCCGTTTTGGCGGCCTCCGCCGCCGAACTCCTCCAAATCGCTGTTGAACACCTCCCGGTAGCGGCCCGGCCTGGGGACGCCGACGCGGTAGCCGGCCCGGAACACCGGGGAGAAGTTGACCGCCACGATAAGGGAGCGGCCCTTTTTGTCGATGCGCCGGAAGATGGCCGTGTTGCCGTTGGCGTCGTCGGCGCAGATCCACTCAAATCCCTCCCAGGCAAAGTCCTGCTGCCACAGGGCGGGGGAGTCGAGATAGAAGGCGTTGGCCGCCTGGAAAAAGCGCTGGAGCTGGCGGTGGCGCTCCCCGTCCTCGTCCTGCTGGTCCAGCAGGTGCCAGTCCAGGGACTGCTCAAAGTGCCACTCGTTCCACTGGCCGAACTCGCTGCCCATCATCAGCAGCTTCTTCCCCGGATGGGTCAGCATATAGGTGTAAAAGGCCCGCACGCCGGCGAACTTCTCCTCGTCCGTCCCCGGCATTTTATTCAGCAGGGAGCCCTTCATATGCACCACCTCGTCGTGGGACAGGGGCAGGACAAACTGCTCGGAAAAGGCGTACATCAGAGAGAAGGTGATGTCCTTGTGGTTGTGCTGGCGGAAATAGGGGTTCAGCTTGATATAGTGGCACAGATCGTTCATCCAGCCCATGTTCCACTTCAGGTTAAAGCCCAGCCCCCCGTCGTAAACCGGGGCGGACACCTTGGGCCAAGCGGTGGACTCCTCGGCGATCATCAGCACATCCGGGTGGTTGGCAAATACCGTCTGGTTCAGCTGCTGCAAAAACTCCACCGCCTCTAAATTGCCGTTGCCCCCGTGGACATTGGGCAGCCACTGGCCGTCCTGGCGGTCATAGTCCAGGTAGAGCATGGAGGCCACGGCGTCCACCCGCAGGCCGTCAATGTGGTACTCCTCCAGCCAGAACAGGGCGGAGGAAATCAGGAACTGCCGCACCTCCTCCCGGCCAAAGTCAAATACCCGCGTCCCCCATTCGTAGTGTTCTCCCTTTCGGGGGTCGGCGTACTCGTACAGGGGTTGTCCGTCAAATTCATACAGGCCGTAGGCGTCCTTGGGAAAGTGGGCGGGCACCCAGTCCAGCAGCACCCCGATTCCCGCCTGATGCAGCTGGTCCACCAGGTACATGAAGTCCTGGGGGTCGCCGAAGCGGTTGGTGGCGGCGAAGTAGCCGGTACACTGGTAGCCCCAGGAGGCGTCCAGGGGGTGCTCCGTCACGGGCAGCAGCTCCACATGGGTGAAGCCCATCTCCTTGACGTAGGGAACCAGGTACTGGGCGATGTCCCGGTAGGACAGGAACTCTCCCTCCCCGGTGCGCCGCCAGGAGCCGAGATGCACCTCGTAAATATTCAGTGGGTTATCGTACACCAGATGCTTGGCGCGCCAGCGCAGCCAGGCCCCGTCCCCCCACTGGTAGCCCTCCAGCCGCCGCAGACGGGAGGCCCCGCCGGGGCGCTGTTCGTTCTGAAAGGCATAGGGGTCGGCCTTGCCCACCATCCGGCCGTCCTTGGTGTGGACGGCGTACTGGTACAGGCTGCCCTCCTGGGCGCCGGGGACAAACAGCTCCCACTGTCCCCCCTCCAGCCGCTCCATGGGGGCGGCATCGGCCTGCCAGCCGTTGAAGTCGCCCATGACGCAGACCTGCCTGGCGTTGGGCGCCCACACCCGGAAGTGCCAGCCCTCCTGCCCCTCTACGCAGCAGGGGTGGGCCCCCATCTGCCGCCACAGGCGAAATGAATCTAAATTTTCCATAGGAGTTCTCCTCCCTTCCCGGCGGCATGGCCGTCCCGGCCCCGCCGCCGATTCCGCGCCCCGCCGGAGCGGGCGCTCATTTGTGCTTTCTTCTATATAAATATATAATACCATATCTTCCGCGTAAAATCAAAGGAAATCGGACGGGATTTGAAAAAATTTTTAACCAGAAGAAAAAATGCTCCAGTTGTCTTTCACCAGGCGCAAAACTGATTTCCGCGGGTGGCAATCCCTTCCACTTGTTTTCCCGGCGGATTTCAGGTATAATACTGCCCATATCGCCGCCCCGCGCCGGGGAGAAAGGATGGGCTTTGTTATGCCGCCTGGCTTTATCCATGACAAAATGGACATCAAGATTCTGGTGCTCTACCTGCTGGACCGGGTGGAGTACCCCATCGACTTCTCCCAACTAACCGATTTGAGCCTGTGCGACGGGGGCGTGGACTACTTTGAATTTGTGCAGGCGGTGTCCGGCCTGGTGGAGACCGGCCATGTACGCCTGGAGAACCAGCAATATGCCATCACGGACAAGGGCCGCCGGGACGGGCGCATCACCCAGGATCAGCTGGCCTTTTCCCTGCGCCGGAAGTGCGACGGCAATTTGGAACGCATGAACGCCCGGCTGCGCCTGGAAAACCAGGCACGCGCGGAGATTCTGCCCCGGGCGGAGGGTGGCGTTGCCCTCCGGGCCAACCTGGAGGACAGCCGGGGCGGCCTGATGGCACTGGAGATGTACTGCCCCACTCAAAAGCAGGCCGAGGACATGGTCGCCGCCTTCCGGCGGGATCCCCATCGGATATATCGGGCCGTGCTGGCCGCCTTTTCCACGCAGGAGGAACCCCATGACTGAGCCGATCTTGTTCGGGCAGCCTCTGCATCTGCTGTTCCTCTATTTTATTCTGTACTCTTTTTTGGGCTGGTGCATGGAGACGGCTTACTGCTCCATCAAGTCCAAAAACCTGGTGCCCCGGGGGTTCCTCCTCGGCCCCGTCTGCCCCATCTACGGGGTGGGGGTGCTGATGATGATCTGCTGGTTCGCCCCCTTTATGGGCTCCCCCCTGCTGTTCTACCTGGTGGCCACCGTGTGCATGTCGGCCTGGGAGTACCTTGTGGGCTGGCTGCTGGAGACCACCACCCATATGAAATATTGGGATTACAGCGCAAATCGCTTTAACCTTCACGGCCGCATCTGCCTGTCGGTCAGCCTGACCTGGGGGATCCTGGCCTATGTGATTTTGTACTGGGTTCACCCCGTCACCGAAACGCTCATTTTGAAAATTCCCCTCCAGGCGCGCTATCTGCTGGCAGCGGCGCTGGCGGCCGTCCTGCTGGCCGACATAATCACCACCATCCGCAAGCTGGCCCTGTCGGTTCGGCTGCTGGGCCGGCTGGAGAAGGCCCGGGTGCAGCTGGCCCTGGGCCGGGCGGAGTTGGAGGACGCGCTCCAGGGCGTCCGGGAGGATTTGTCCGCCCGCCGGGCCGCTACCGAGACCAGGCGCCGGGAACAGGTGGCCCATCTCCAGCGGGGCTATGACGAACTGCTGGCGCGCACGGAGCGCTCCGCCCGCCGGTTCCTGAACCGTTACAGCAAGCTGTCCGCCCGCCGGGCCGCCCCCACCCTGGCGGAGCTGCGCCGGTTCCACGACCAGCTGGGCGAAACCCTTAAACAGTCCCGTCGGAAAAATTCCTAGGGAAGCACTGATTAAATACGTCTGCGGCGGCTGGCGGAACTTTTCCGCCAAAAGTGCGTTGCAAAAGAAGGATTGACTCCCCCTCCCGCCGGGAGGGGGCTTTTTTGCGAAAATCCGGGCCGGGGGTCAATTTTCAGAGTAAACGCAACAGAATCAGACAAAATGCAACAGGTTGCG
>JAJPXI010000058.1 GCA_021205585.1 Oscillospiraceae bacterium | reverse complement strand
TACATCGGGGTGCTTATCGACGATTTGGTGACCATGGGGACAGAGTTGTCCTACCGCATGATGACCTCCCGCACGGAGTACCGCCTGCTGTGCCGCCAGGACAACGCGGACCGGCGGCTGACCGGCATCGGCTATCAGCTGGGTCTGGTCAGTCGGGCGCGGTTTGAGCAGGTGGAGGAGAAGTACGCCGCCGTGGAGCGGGAGATCCGCCGCCTGGAGCGCTGCGGCGCGCCCCAGGGCTGTTTGCGGGACCTGCTCCGCCGCCCGGAGAACAGCTATGAGAGCCTGGCCCCTTTCGACCCGAACCGCCCGGAGCTGCCCCTGGAGGTCAGACAGTCCGTAGAAATTTCCATTAAATATCAGGGCTACATCGACCGGCAGCTGCGCCAGGTGGCCGAGATGAAGCGCCTGGAGCGCCATCCCCTGCCCCCGGATATGGACTACGGAGCCCTGGCCGCCCTGCGGCTGGAGGCCCGCCAGAAACTGGATCGGGTGCGCCCGGCCAACCTGGGTCAGGACAGCCGCATCTCCGGCGTCTCCCCGGCGGACATCGCCGCGCTGATGCTGTGGCTGGAGCGGCGGGACGGCAATCAGGAATCATACTGATTTTTATGAAGAATATGGCTGGTGTCCAACCTGATTTTGAACGCTGGGCTTCAGGGCAACACCGCACAGCAGGGCGCACCAGCCGGATCTTTCCCGGCGCTTCAAAACGGAGAACCCCGCTGCCTCCAGCCCCGCGCACACCTCGTCCCGGCGGGGCTCGATGACGCCGGAGCAGAGGAAATACCCGCCGGGGGCCAGCCGCCGCCGGGCCAGTGGGGCCAGGGGGAGGATGACGTCGGCTACGATGTTGGCCAGAATCAGCTGGTAAGGCTCCCGGGAATCCAGCCAATCAACCAGCGCTTCGTCGGTCAGCACGTCGCCGCAGCGAGGGCACAGGCGGCCGGGGCCAAGGCCGTTCAGCGCGGCGTTTTCCTCCGCCGCCTTGACCGCCTTGGGGTCGATGTCCACTGCGTCGGCCCCGGCGCAGCCCAAAAGCAGGGCGGCGATGGACAAAATGCCGCTGCCGCAGCCCAAATCCAGCGCCCGGGCTCCGGGGGAGACCACGTCCTCCAGCTCCTCCAGGCACAGCTGTGTGGAGGCGTGGCTGCCGGTGCCGAAGCTCAGGCCGGGGTTCAGGATAACAGGGACGCGCCCCGCCGGCGCTTCCCCGCCCCGTTCCCACTCCGGGACGATGTACAGCCTCCGGCCCACGGCCAGGGGCTTATAATATTTCTGCCAGCTGGTGGCCCAGTCCTCCTCCCGGAGAGGGGCGGACAGCACCTCATAGCCCTCCAGACCGGCGGTGTACCGGGCCAGCTGGGCCCGGCCCCCGGCGTCGTCGGTGACGTAAAATTTAATCCGGGCGGCCCCCTCCATGCGCCGGAGCAGGCCGTCGTCCACATAATCCCAATACTGGCGGTTTTCCTCTAAAAAGCGGCGAAAATCCGCCTCGTCCTCGATGACCAGCTCGTCCGCCCCGTTGGCGGCCAGCCGGGCCGCCAGAGTTTCCAGATCCGCCCCAGTCGTGTTAATGGTAATCTCCAGCCAGGTCATGCGCGCATCGCTCCTTTCCCCACAAAAAGCTGCCTGGGTGTCCGCGTCCTTTCATTGCCAATCATTCCGGCCTGTCCGTAAGCGTTTTCCGCTTGCGCCCGGAGGACGCGGTCAGCTTTTCCTCCAGCAGCCGGGTATCCCCCGCTTCCAGGGCCTGGCGGTAGGCGCGCAGGTTGTCCTCCAGGCGGGCGATGGAGCGGGCCAGGGCGGGGGCATTCAGGGAGAATAGCTCGGTCCACAGGGGCACGTCCAGGGCGGCCACCCGGGTGCAGTCCCGGAAGGAGCCGCCCTCGAAGCCCATGCACCGCTCCAGCTCCGCATCGTCGCAGACGGCCACGGCCATCACGTGCATCAGCTGGCTGGTGTAGGCAATCATGGCGTCGTGCTCCTCCGGGGTGGTGCGCACCGTGTCCCGGAAACCCATGTACTGAGCCATATCCTCCAGCAGGGCGACGTGGGCCAGGTCGCTCTCCGGCCGGGGGGTCAGGATAAAATGGGCGTTTTGAAACAGTGTGGCCTCGGCGTTGTCCAGCTTGGAGGTCTCTTTCCCCGCCATGGGGTGGCAGCCGATGAAGTCCACCGTCTCCGGCAGGGCGCGGGCAGCCTGCATCACCGCCGTTTTCACGCCGCACACGTCGGTGACGATGGCTCCGGGGCGGAAATCCCCCTTGTGCTCCTCCAAAAAGGACAGGATGGCCTTCGGGGGCATACACAGCCAGACCAGCTCCGCCCCGGCCAGGGCCTCCATTGGGTCCATGGTCACCTCGTCGCACACCCGGCGCTCCACGGCCTTGCGCAGCGTGTTCTCCGAGCGCACCACGCCGGTGACGCGCAGCCCCGGATACCCCTTCAATGCCATGGCCAGGGAGCCGCCGATCAGCCCCAGGCCGACGACGGCCGCCCTCACAGCTCCCGCCCTACGCACCGGGCCAGGGGGGCCAGCTTGCCCATTAGGGCCTCGAACTCGGCGGGGGTGATGGACTGGGCCCCGTCGCACAGGGCGTTTTTGGGGTCGTTGTGCACCTCGATGATCAGCCCGTCGGCCCCGGCAGCCACGGCGGCCATGGCCATACGTTCCACCATCCAGGAGCGGCCGCAGGCGTGGGAGGGATCCACCACCACCGGCAGGTGGGACAGGCGCTTCACTGCCAGCACGGAGGACAGGTCCAGGGTGTTGCGGGTGTAGGTCTCAAAGGTGCGGATACCCCGCTCGCACAGGATGACCCGGTCGTTGCCCCCGGCCATGATGTACTCCGCGCTCATCAGCCACTCCTCGATGGTGTTGGCCAGGCCCCGCTTGAGCAGGATGGGCTTGTTGACCTTGCCCACCTTTTTCAGCAGGTCGAAGTTCTGCATATTCCGTGCGCCAATCTGGATGACGTCCACCGTCTCCTCAAAAATGGGCAGCTGGTCGGCGCTCATCAGCTCGGTGACAATGGGCAGGCCGGTGGCCTGGCGGGCCTCGCTGAGCAGGCGCAGCCCCTCCAGCCCCATGCCCTGGAAGGAGTAGGGGGAGGTGCGGGGCTTGTAGGCCCCACCCCGCATGGCGGCGGCCCCGGCGGCCTGGACGGATTCGGCGATTCCGACGATCTGCTCCTGGCTCTCCACCGAGCAGGGCCCGGCGATGACGGCCAGCTTCCGGCCTCCGACCTGAACCCCCCTGCCAATGTCCACCACCGTATCGTCCGGGTGGTATTTGCGGTTGGCCTTTTTATAGGGCTCGCTGACCGGCACCACCCGCTCCACGCCGGGCATCTGGGCCAGGGCCTGCTGGTTCAGGCCGGAGGCGTTGCCCTCGGCCCCCAGGATGGTGACCTCGCTCCCCTGGGAAACCATCACCTTCACGCCGCCCCGCTCCATGGCCCGCTTGACCTCCTGGAGCTGCTCGGCGGTACAGTCTCTTTTTAATACGATAACCATATACAATGTTCCTTTCTGTCGGTTTTATGAAACCGCTGCAGAGGATACTTTAGCACTTTCCAGCGTTAAAGTCAAGCTCTTTGTGAAAAATTTCACCCGTCCATGCGGCGGCGAAACGCCCGCCATGCACCGACGGAAGAAAAATCCATACAATGGGTTGAGTGAGGTCGCGGAGGCCCTGCCCAGGCGGCGTCTCCCCCACTGAAATGATTTAGGAGGTATCACAATGGCTGACAGGGTTGTACCCGGACCGGTAAGCGACACGGCCTGCATCCGTGAAGCGGTTTGCATCCATACAAAGAAGATTTTCGATTCCTGCAAGGACAAGGACTGTGTGGAGGATTTGCGCTTTTACCCCACCCAGCAGTCCCAGGAGGTCATCGACCGGGCCATCAGCGTCAAGGCCGGCCGGGCGGAGCTGCTGAACGCCTACATCGACGTGGAGCCGGTGAACTTCAACCGGGGGTTCTTCACCGTGGATGTGCGGTATTTCTACCGGGTCAGCGCCGACGTGTTCACCGGGGCCTCCCGGCCCGTGGAGGTCTGCGGCCTGTGCGTGTTCGATAAGCGGGCTATCCTCTTCGGCAGCGACGGCTCGGCCAAAATCTTCAGCTCCGTGGCGGCGGAGGACAGCCCGGACGACCAGCAGCCGGAAAAGAGCAACCTGCCCACGGCGGTGGTGGAGGCGGTGGATCCCATCGTGCTCAGCGCCCGTCTGGTGGACGGGTGCGGCCCCAGGGGCGCCCAGGCTGCGGAGCTGTCCGAGGTGCCGAAGCAAATCTGCGACTGCTTTGGCGGCGAGCTGTCCCTGGGCGGCCAGGGCCGGCGCGTCTACATCTCCCTGGGCCAGTTTTCCATGATTCGCCTGGAGCGGGACACCCAGCTGTTGATGCCCGCCTACGACTACTGCGTCCCCGACAAGGAGTGCAGCTGCGGCGGCGAGGAGGATCCCTGCGAGGTGTTCCGCAAGGTGCAGTTTCCCATGGACGAATTCTTCCCCCCCAACAGCGCCGGCCCATGCGGCGACAGCCAGGATTGCTGCCAATAAGCTCCGGCTCCGCGCGCGCTTGCGGAACGGGCCGGTTTCATTCATAAAATTGAAGAATCAGGAAAACAAAGCGCCAATTTCCTTGCGTATCTCTCCAGCCGGCCACGCATAATAGATACGGCCGGAAGGAGGATACGCATGAAACGCAGTTTAATATCTTTATGCCTGGGGCTGCTTCTGCTTGCGTCGCTGACAGGCTGCTCCCGGGATCAGGCCCCCGACGTGACCGATTCCGCAGGCTCCACGGACGCCGCGAACGCTACAGATGACGCGGACGCTGCGGAGGACGGGGAATACTCCGTCGGAGAGGACGGCCAGGTGACGGGCCACGATACCGACGACGCCGACGGCGCGGAAACCACCGGCGATGGCCTGACGGACGGCGGGCTGGACGATTCGGACGGCACGGGCAACGGCGATACCGGCCTGAACGCCGGTACGGACGGCACCGGTGGCGCCAACCTGAACGGCGAGAACCGGGACGGCGGCCTGAACGGCTCCAACCTGAACGGAACCGACCGCCGGCCCATCGACCGGGAGGACGGCGACGGGGACGAGGCCATGATGGACGATTTGGTCAACGACGTGGAAAACGGCGCGGAACACGTGAAAAACGGCGTGGAGAACGGCTTGGACAGTGTGAAAAACGGCATCAACGACATGGCCCGGGACGTGGAACAAAATACCCGGTAAGCCTGAAACAAAGGCCGGAGGGAAATCCCTCCGGCCTTTGCGAATTAGGGAAGCTACCGCCTGTACATTTCCTCCAGAATTTCAATCACCTGCGCCACGCAGCTCTGGTCACAGTGGTTGACGATGCGGGCGCCCCAGGCGCGCAGCTCCTGGCTGCAATTTTCCGGGGCGAAGCCGATATGGGCGGCCTGGAGCATGGGCAAGTCGTTCTGGTTGTCGCCAATGCAGTACAGGTTTTCCCGCCGCACGCCCAGCCGTCCGGCCAGCCACAGCAGCGAGCCGCCCTTGTGACTGCCCTTGGCGGTCAGCTCCAGCAGAAAATCGTTGGAAAAGATAATCTCATAGCCCTGGCCCACTGTTTGCCGCATATGCGCCTGCACCTGGAGCAGATAGTCCTTGTCCGGGTGCATCATAATCATCTTGGTCAGGGGCAGGGGGATCTGCGGGATGGGGAGGATCCGGCCCTCCATGCCCACCCGCTCCAGGTGGCGGCGGGTGACGATGTTCGGGTTGTGAATGTAGATTTCATTCTGATAATAGGCCTCGAAGCCCAGTTGGGGAAAGCGGCGGCACACCTGCTCCACGTCCCCCAGCACCTGCTCAGGCAGATAGGTGCGCCGCACCAGCCTGTCGGCGGCGTAGTCAAAAATGGTTGCGCCGTTGGACAGGATGGCGGGGGCGTTCAGGGGGATGTCCTCCAGGGCCACCTGGGGAGTAAAGGTTTTCCTGGCCCGCCCGGTGGCCACGGTGAACAGCCCCCCCTGGGCGATAAAGCGCCGGATGGCCCGCCGGTTTTCCGGCGAAATGTGCAGGTTGGAGCCGTACAGCGTGTCGTCGTAATCGCTGACCAGGAGGACACCGCTGAATATATCCGATTCACCTGTGGACAAAAAGCATCCTTCCTTTTCTGTTTCGGCGCGTCTCATACTCTCTTCAGATTAAAATGAGGCATTTTAATCTGAGCTTTTGAAGCGTCTAATACTGATTCTTCATAAAAAGCTTTCACCTTTTTATGAAGAATACGGCTGGTGCCCAGCCTGATTTTGAAAGCTGTGCTTTCAAAATCCCGTCTCATACA
>JAJPXI010000183.1 GCA_021205585.1 Oscillospiraceae bacterium | reverse complement strand
TGGTCGCACTTGGGACAGACCCGCTGCACCTTGCAGGCGTACAGGGGGGCCTCCTTTTGCAGGATGCCGCCCTCTTCCCCCTGGCGGCGGGGCTTGGTGTGCCGGACGACCATGTTGACCCGCTCGACCACCACCTTGCCCTGCTTGGGCAGTACACTGATGACCTTGCCCTTCTTGCCCTTGTCCTTGCCGGACAGGACGATGACGGTGTCATCCTTCCTGATGCTCATCTTATTCATTCGTCTCCTACCCCCTTACAGGACTTCGGGAGCCAGCGAGAGGATTTTCATGTAATCCTTTTCACGTAGCTCGCGGGCCACCGGCCCAAAGATGCGGGTTCCTCTGGGGTTTTTGTCTTCCTTAATCAGAACGGCTGCGTTTTCGTCAAAGCGGACGTAGCTGCCGTCCGCCCGGCGCACGCCCTTGGCGGTGCGGACGATGACGGCGCGGACCACCTCGCCCTTTTTCACCGCGCCGCCGGGCTGGGCCTTGCGGACGGAGGCCACGATGACGTCGCCGATGTTGCCGAACTTGCGCCTGGAGCCGCCCAGCACGCGGATGCACTTAATCTCCTTGGCGCCGGTATTGTCGGCAACCTTCAAATATGTTTCAGGCTGAATCATAACGGCACCTCCTTACTTGGCCTTCTCAAGGATTTCGACCACGCGCCAGCGTTTCTCCCTGGACAGGGGGCGGGTTTCCATCACCCGCACGCGGTCGCCCACGCCGCAGGCGTTGGCCTCGTCGTGGGCCTTGAGCTTGTAGGTTCTCTTGACAATCTTCTTGTACAGCGGATGGGCCACCCGGTCGGCGATGGCGACCACCACGGTCTTGTCCATCTTGTCGGAGACCACCAGGCCAACTCTGGTCTTGCGGGAAGAAGTTCTGTTTTCCATGTTTTATTCCTCCTTCTTACCGGCCCGCGAGCTGCTGCTCGCGCAGGACGGTCTTGACCCGGGCGATGTCCTTTTTGACCTGGGCGATGCGGATGGGGTTATCCAGCTGGTTGGTGGCGTGCTGAAGGCGCAGATTGAACAGGTCCTTCTTCAGCTCGACTTCCTTCTTTTCCAGCTCCTCGCTGGACATTTTGCGAACCTCGCTTGCCTTCATTGCGCTTCACCACCCTCCACAGCTTCCTCGCGGGGAATAATCTTGCACTTGACGGGCAGCTTGTGGCTGGCCAGGCGCAGGGCCTCTTTCGCCGTCTCCTCGGACACGCCGGCGATTTCAAACATCACCCGGCCCGGCTTGACCACGGCCACCCAGTACTCCGGGGAGCCCTTGCCGGAGCCCATGCGGGTCTCAGCCGGTTTTTCGGTGACGGGCTTGTCGGGGAAAATCTTAATCCAGACCTTGCCGCCGCGCTTGGTGTGGCGGGTCATGGCCACACGGGCGGCCTCAATCTGGTTGGAGGTAATCCAGGCCGGCTCCAGCGCCTGCAGGCCCCACTCGCCGTAGGTGACGGTGTTGCCCCGGGTGGCCTTGCCCTTCATCCTGCCGCGGTGGACGCGGCGGTATTTGACTCTCTTAGGCAGCAGCATTTAGTTTGCTCCTCCTTCCTTGGCGGCGGGGCGGGGCGCGGAATTGCTCCTGCCGCCGCCCTGGGGGGGACGCGAACCGCCCCCCTGGCGGCTGCCGCCGCTGTTGTTGTTCCGGCTGCGGTTGTTGCTCCGGCGGTCGTTCCGGCGGCGCTGATCCCGCTCCTTATAGTTCTTGGTGTCCAGGGTACGGGGGGTGGTGCGCAGGGTCTGGGTCAGCACTTCGCCCTTATAAATCCACACCTTGATGCCCACCCGGCCATAGGTGGTGGCGGCCTCGGCGAAGCCGTAGTCGATGTCGGCCCGCAGGGTCTGCAGGGGGATGGTGCCGTCGTGGTAATGCTCCACCCGGGCGATTTCCGCGCCGTTCAGGCGGCCGGAGGCCTGGGTCTTGATGCCCAGGGCGCCCATGCGCATGGCGCGGCCCATGGCGTTTTTCATGGCCCGGCGGAAGGAGGTGCGCTTTTCCAGCTGCTGGGCGATGTTCTCGGCCACCAGCTGGGCGTTCAGATCCGGGTTGCGCACTTCCACGATGTCCAGAGACACCTTCTTGCCCAGCTTCTTCTCCAAATCCTTGCGCAGTGCGTCGATGATCTCGCCGCCCTTGCCGATGGCCAGGCCGGGCCGGGCGCAGTGGACGAAGATGCGGATTCTGTCGGCGGTGCGCTCGATTTCAATCTTGGGCACGCCGGCGGCGTAGAGCTTCTTTTTCAGGTATTTGCGCAGATTGTAGTCCTCCACAATCAGGTCGCCCACCTGCTCGCTGCGGACGTACCACCTGGAGTCCCAATCCTTGATGATGCCCACGCGAAGCCCGTGGGGATTGACTTTCTGTCCCATACTGTTCCTCCTCCCTCAGCGCTCTCTCACCACGATGGTGACGTGCGACGTGCGCTTGTTGATCCGAAACGCGCGGCCATGGGCGCGGGGCTGGATGCGCTTGATGATAGGGCCGCCGCTGGCGTAGGTTTCGGCGACGTACAGCCGCTCCGGATCCATCTGGTGGTTGTTCTCCGCGTTGGCCTCTGCGCTGGTCAGCAGCTTCAGCAGGGGCTCGCAGGCGGCCTTGGGGGTATTCTTCAGGATGGCGCGGGCCTCGGCCACGCTTTTGCCCCGAATCAAATCACAGACGATGCCCACCTTCCGGGGGGAGATGCGCAGATAGTTCAGTTGAGCTTTGGCTTCCATGTCTGTCCTCCTTACTTAGCCTTGCTGCCGGCGTGGCCGCGGAAGGTGCGGGTGGGGGCGAACTCCCCCAGCTTATGGCCGACCATATCCTCGGTCACATAGACGGGGACGTGCTTGCGCCCGTCGTGGACGGCGAAGGTGTGCCCCACAAAGGAGGGGAAGATGGTGGAAGCGCGGCTCCAGGTCTTCAGAACCTTCTTCTCCCCGGTCTTGTTCATCTCGTCCACGCGCTTGAGCAGCTCGGGGGCGCAAAACGGGCCTTTTTTTACACTTCTGGACATTGTTTTACTACCTCCTTACTTGCTGTTGCGGTGCTTGACGATGAACTTCTCGGTGCGGTTCTTCGTCTTGCGGGTCTTATATCCCAGGGCGGGCTTGCCCCAGGGGGTGACGGGGCCGGGACGCCCCACGGGACTCTTGCCCTCGCCGCCGCCGTGGGGGTGGTCGTTGGGGTTCATGACGGAGCCCCGGACGGTGGGACGCCAGCCCATGTGGCGCTTGCGCCCGGCCTTGCCGATTTGGATGTTGCCGTGGTCGGTGTTGCCCACCTGGCCGATGGTGGCCTTACAGTCCTGGCGGATGTAGCGCACCTCGCCGGAGGGCAGCCGCACCTGGGCCATGGTGCCCTCCTTGGCCATCAGCTGGGCGGACACGCCGGCGGCGCGCACCAGCTGGGCGCCCTTGCCGGGGTAGAGCTCGATGCAGTGGATCAGCTCGCCCACGGGGATGTTGGCGATGGGCAGGCAGTTGCCGGGCAGGATGTCGGCGTCGGGGCCGGTCATGATGATGTGGCCGGCCTTCAGCCCCACGGGGGCCAGGATATACCGCTTCTCCCCGTCCTCATACTGAATCAGGGCGATGTTGGCGGAGCGGTTGGGGTCGTACTGCAAATTCAGCACGGTGGCGGAGCCTTCCTTGTCCCGCTTGAAGTCGATGACGCGGTACTTGCGCTTGTTGCCGCCGCCGCGGTGGCGCACGGTGATGCGGCCGTAGCTGTTGCGTCCACCGTTCTTCTTCAGATTTTCGGTCAGACTGCGCTCCGGCTTGGCCTTCTTGTCGATGCCCTCGAAGGCGCTCACCGTCATATGGCGGCGGGAGGGCGTTGTGGGCTTATAGGTCTTAATCGCCATTGTTCACTTTCCTCCTTACACCATGCCCTCGAAGAATTCGATGGTCTTGGAATCGTCGCTCAGGGTGACCATCGCCTTTTTCCGGGCGCTGCGGCGGCCGGCGGGGTAACGGCCCACGCGCTTTTCCTTGCCGTACATATTGATGGTGTTGACCTTGACGACCTTTACGCCGAAAATCTCCTCCACCGCCCTGGCGATTTCCACCTTGTTCGCGTCCCTGGCCACCTCGAAGGTGTACCGTTTCAATTCTGTCATGGACATGGACTGCTCGGTGATGACCGGCTTGATGATAATGTCGTAAGCGGTTTTCATTGCGCGAACACCTCCTCGATGATGGCCAGCGCGTCCTTATCGACCACCAGCTGGCCGGCGTTGACGATGTCGTACACGCTGAGGATCTTTGCGGTGGTGGTCACCACGCCGGGGAGGTTCCGGGCGGACTTGACCACGTTCTCGTTGACCTGGGGGGTGATGACCACGGCCTTCTTCGCGCCCACGGCGTCCAGGAAGTTCTTCATGGCCCGGGTCTTGATTTCGGGCAGCTCCAGGCCGTCCACCACCACCACGTTGCCCTCGGCGGCCTTGGCGGACAGGGCGGATTTCAAAGCCAGGCGCTTGAGCTTTTTATTCAGGCTGTATCTGTAATCCCTGGGCTTGGGGGCAAACACCACGCCGCCGTGGGTCCACTGGGGGGCCCGGGTGGAGCCCTGACGGGCGCGGCCGGTGCCCTTCTGGCGCCAGGGCTTCCTGCCGCCGCCGGATACCTCGGCGCGGGTCAGGCTGCTCTGGGTCCCCTGGCGGCAGTTGGCCAGGTGGTTTTTCACGGCGGCGTGCACCGCCGCCTCGTTGGGCTCTATCCCGAAAACGGCCTCGGAGAGCTCAATCTCGCCGACCTGCTGGCCAGCCATGTTGACAACATTTGCTTTAGGCATGATTCATACTCTCCTTTCCTTACTTGTTCCGGGCGGAGGCCTTCTGGGGATTGACGCGGGCGGAGGCCTTCTGCGGGTTGACGCTGGCGGCCGCGGCCGGGCCTTTGGCCTCGACGATGTTCTTCACGGTGGAGCGAATCTCCACGATGCCCCCCTTGGGGCCGGGAATGGCGCCCCGCAGGGCGATCAGGTTCAGTTCCGTGTCCACCTTCACCACGTCCAGGTTCAAAACCGTGACCTGTTCGTTGCCCATCTGGCCGGCGCCGATTTTGCCCTTGAAGATACGGCTGGGGTCGGCGCTGGATCCCATGGAGCCGGCGTGACGGTGGACGGGGCCGGTACCGTGGCTCTCCTTCAGGCGGGCCGCGCCGTGGCGCTTAACGACGCCCTGGTAGCCGTGGCCCTTGCTGATGCCGGTCACGTCCACATGGTCGCCCTCGGCGAAGGTGTCCGCCTTAATCTCGTCGCCCACGTTCAGCTCGGCGGCGTTGTCCAGCCTGAACTCCTTCAGAACCTTTTTGCTCACGCCCTCGCCGGCCTTTTTCAGGTGGCCCAGCTCCGGCTTGGTCAGCTTGCGCTCCGGCACGTCCTGGAAGCCCAGCTGCACGGCGGTGTAGCCGTCCTTTTCCTCGGTCTTTTTCTGCACGACCACGCAGGGCCCCGCCTCCACGAGGGTGACCGGGACGACCTTTCCGGCCTCGCTGAAGATCTGCGTCATGCCGACCTTCTTGCCGATAATGGCCTTTTCCATATTGTTTGTTCCTCCTTAATAAAGGTTATTGGTCGGGGCAGACGGGGCGTTCCCCGGCGCTGCGCCGACATGACCCGTCCGCCTGAAACGCGGCGGACTGCGGTGCTGACAAAGTTTTTGGCCTGCTTTACAGCTTGATCTCGATCTCCACGCCCGCGGGGAGCTCCAGGCTCATCAGGGCCTCCACCGTTTTGGGGGTGGGGTTGAGGATGTCGATCAGGCGCTTGTGGGTGCGGCGCTCGAACTGCTCCCGGGAGTCCTTGTACTTGTGGACGGCCCGCAGGATGGTCACAATCTCCTTCTTGGTGGGCAGGGGAATGGGGCCGGACACAGCCGCGCCGGTGCGCTTGGCGGTTTCCACAATTTTCTCGGCGGACTGGTCGATCAGCTGATGGTCGTAGGCCTTCAGACGGATGCGGATGGTTTCTTTTTTCTGTGCTGCCATTATGGTTTTCCTCCTTATGATACATACGAAGTGGCGGCTCGCTCCGTACGGTGAAGATTCTGCACACGTTCCCGTGCGTATCACTCCGGGACACGAAAGAAACCGGCTCACAAGCGGGCCGGTTCCCCCGCCCACGGCGATATACGCGGTGGACAGAAACCTTCAGCCGCCCGAAATCAAAGCTCGGACATACTCCGCGGAAGTTACCGGTTTTCACCGCAATCTCCCGCCTCATCGCACACTGCGCCAAAAGGCGCATTTGCTAGTATACCAGAACTCCCCGGACAATGTCAAGTGTTTTTTATAATTTTTTTATAATTGGTAGTAACGCCTCAATTTCCAAAGTAAACGCAACACCCGGCATTTGATATGTTGCGTTTACT
>JAJPXI010000158.1 GCA_021205585.1 Oscillospiraceae bacterium | reverse complement strand
GTCTACCAAGGTCATCATCGGCCCGGAAAACGCCATTGAAGAGCTGCGGGACTCCAGCGTGGTGCTGGCCAGCTACGACATCGGCGACGGGATGCGGGGCGTCATCGGCGTGGTCGGCCCCACCCGGATGGACTACGCGAAAATCACCGCCCGGCTGTCCTATTTTGCCGAGGGCCTGTCCCGGTTGTTTGGCCGGGGCGAGCTGCCCCCCTCAAATTCGGACAGCGGAGAGGACAAGGAGGAATAAAGGACAATGGAAGAACATAAAACCACCCCGCCTGAGCAAGATATACCCGAGGAAACCGTCCAACAGGCCGACGGCGGGGACGTCCAGAACGCGCCGGAGGAAACGCCAGAGGGCGCCCCGGAGACGTCCGCAGGCGAGGCCGGCCAGCCGGAGCAGGACGCCGCCGAAGCGGCCCAGGCCAGCGCCGCCGCCCAGGCCGCCGCGCAGCAGGAGGAAAAGTACCTGCGCCTGCTGGCCGAATACGACAATTTCCGAAAGCGCAGCGTCAAGGAAAAGGAGGCCGCCTGGACCGACGCCAAGGCCAGCGCCGCCGCCGAGTTTCTGCCAGTGTACGACAATCTGGAGCGGGCGCTGAAGGCCCCCTGCTCCGACGCGGCGTTCCTGAAGGGCGTGGAGCTGACCATGAAGGCCCTGAAGGACGTGTTGGCGAAGCTGAATATCGAGGAGATCCCCGCCCTGGGCGAGACCTTCGACCCCGCCCTACACAACGCCGTCATGCACATCGAGGACGGCGAGGCCGGGGAGAACACCATCGTGGAGGTGTTCCAGACGGGCTTCCGCACCGGGGAGAAGGTCATCCGCTTCTCCATGGTCAAGGTGGCCAACTAAGGCAGATCTCCGGGAGGCCAGCCGGTGTTCCCGGTTTTCTATAAAAACCTGTTAAAAAATAAATTGATATATTTAGGAGGAACCTGTTATGTCTAAAATCATCGGTATCGATCTGGGTACAACCAATTCCTGCGTCTCCGTGATGGAGGGCGGCGAGGCCGTCGTCATCGCCAACGCAGAGGGCAACCGCACCACCCCTTCGGTGGTGGCCTTCTCCAAGGACGGGGAGCGCATGGTGGGCCAGGTGGCCAAGCGCCAGGCTATCACCAACCCCGACCGCACCATCTCCTCCATCAAGCGCGAGATGGGCAGCGACTACAAAGTGACCATCGACGGCAAGCGGTACACCCCCCAGGAGATCTCCGCTATGGTGCTGCAGAAGCTGAAGGCCGACGCCGAGGCCTACCTGGGCCAGAGCGTCACCGAGGCGGTCATCACCGTCCCGGCCTACTTCACCGACTCCCAGCGCCAGGCCACCAAGGACGCCGGGCGCATCGCCGGCCTGGATGTGAAGCGCATCATCAACGAGCCCACCGCCGCGGCCCTGGCCTACGGCGTGGACAAGGAGACCGACCAGAAGATTATGGTCTACGACCTGGGCGGCGGCACCTTCGACGTGTCTGTGCTGGAGGTGGGCGACGGGGTCATCGAGGTGCTGGCCACCGCCGGAAACAACCGCCTGGGCGGCGATGACTTTGACAAGTGCGTCATGGACTGGATGGCCGCCGAGTTCAAAAAGGACGCCGGCATTGACCTGACCGGCGACAAGGTGGCCATGCAGCGGCTGAAGGAGGCCGCCGAGAAGGCCAAGATCGAGCTGTCCGGCGTCACTACCTCCAACATCAACCTGCCCTATATCACCGCCGACGCCACCGGCCCCAAGCACCTGGACATGACCCTGACCCGTGCCAAATTCGACCAGCTGACCGCCCATCTGGTGGAGGCCACCGCCGGCCCCGTCCGCCAGGCCATGAGCGACGCCGGCCTGTCCGCCGGCGAAATCTCCAAGGTGCTGCTGGTGGGCGGTTCCAGCCGCATCCCCGCCGTGCAGGACATGGTGAAGAAACTGACCGGCAAGGAGGGCTTCAAGGGCATCAACCCTGATGAGTGCGTGGCCATCGGCGCGGCCCTCCAGGGCGGCGTTCTGGTGGGCGACGTGAAGGGCCTGCTGCTGCTGGATGTCACGCCCCTGTCCCTGGGCATCGAGACCATGGGCGGCGTGATGACCAAGCTGATTGAGCGCAACACCACCATCCCCTCTAAGAAATCCCAGGTGTTCACCACCGCCGCCGACAACCAGACCTCCGTGGAGGTTCACGTCCTCCAGGGCGAGCGGGAGATGGCCCAGTACAACAAGACCCTGGGTCGCTTCAACCTGGACGGCATCGCCCCCGCCCGCCGGGGCGTGCCTCAGATCGAGGTCACCTTCGACATCGACGCCAATGGCATCGTCAACGTCTCCGCCAAGGATCTGGGCACCGGCAAGGAGCAGCACATCACCATCACCTCCTCCACCAATATGTCCAAGGAGGACGTGGAGAAGGCCGTCCGGGAGGCCGAGCAGTTCGCCGCCGAGGACGCCAAGCGCAAGGAAGAGGTGGACGTGCGCAACCAGGCCGACCAGGTGGTCTACCAGACCGAGAAGGCCCTGGAGGAGGCCGGCGACAAGATCGACGCCAGCGACAAGGCCTCCGTAGAGGCCGCGCTGAACAAGCTGAAGGACGCCCTGAAGGGCTCCGACACCGAGGCCATTAAGGCGGCCACCGAGGAGGCCTCCAAGGCATTCTATCCCATCGCGGAGAAGATGTACGCCCAGAGCAACCCCCAGGGCGGCCCCGGCCCCGACATGGGCGGCCAGAGCGCTCCCGGCGGCGATATGGGCGGCGACTCCAACGTGGTGGATGCCGACTACGAGGTCGTGGACGACGACAACAATAACAATTAACCGCCCCAGGCGGGGGGACGGGCCGCCGCCCCCGCCCCGGCGCGGCCCGCTCCATACAAATTCACTGCCCCGCCAAAAGGGAACCACCGCACTTTGCGCCGTGGTTCCCCTGTGGCGTCCAACGAGGTGAAGCAGCTACATGGCAGAACAAAAACGAGATTATTATGAGGTTCTGGGCGTCTCCAAGGGCGCGTCGGACGATGAGATCAAAAAGGCCTTCCGAAAGCTGGCCAAAAAATATCACCCCGACCTGAACCCCGGCGACAAGGAGGCCGAGGTCCATTTCAAGGAGATTAATGAGGCGTACGAGGTGCTGTCCGACCCGGACAAGCGCAGCCGGTACGATCAGTTCGGCCACGCCGGCGTGGATCCCAACTTCAACGCCGGGGGCGGCGGCGGCTTCGGCGGGTTCAGCGACTTCGGGGACATTGACCTGGGCGACCTGTTCGGCTCCTTCTTCGGCGGCGGGGGCCGCCAGCAGACCAGGAATGGCCCCCGGAAGGGGGACTCCCTGCGGGCCGGCCTGACCATCACCTTCGAGGAGGCCGCCTTCGGTTGTGAAAAGGAGCTCAACCTGAACCGGGAGGAGACCTGCGCGGACTGCGGCGGCTCCGGCTGCGCTCCGGGAACCACGCCCGAAATCTGCCCCCAGTGCCGGGGCACCGGCCAGGTGCGGATCCAACGGGGCGGGGGGAATATGTTCTTCACCAGCACCGCCCCGTGCAGCAAATGCCAGGGGACGGGTAAAATTATTCACCAGCCCTGCTCCGCCTGCCACGGCAGCGGCAGCGTGCGCCGCCAGCGGCGCATCACCGTGAAAATCCCCGCCGGCATCGACAACGGCCAGGCCATCTCCCTGCGGGGCCAGGGGGGCGCGGGGGCCAACGGCGGCCCGGCGGGGGATCTGATCGTGGCCGTCACTGTGCGGCCCCACCCCAAATTCCGGCGGGACGGCAGCACTGTGCTGCTGGATCAGCCCATCTCCTTCCTCCAGGCCGCCCTGGGCGCGGAGCTGACCATCGATACCATCGATGGCCCGGTGAAATACACCCTGCCCGCCGGCACCCAGACCGGCACCACCTTCCGCCTGCGGGGAAAGGGCATTCCCAGCGTCAACGGCCGGGGCCGGGGCGACCAGTTCGTCACCGTCAGCGTCCAGGTGCCCACTGCCCTGACGTCCGCCCAGAAAGAGGCCCTCCGCGCCTTCGCCGCCGCCATGGGGGAGAAGCCGGAGGAGGAAAAGCCCAAGGAGCAGAAAACCATCTTTGAAAAAAAGAAGAAGAAAAAATAATTTTGGCGGCTCATACAATTCTCAACGCGCTTCGCGCTGTAAAAAGCGCATTTGCCCTTTTTGAATGATAAGGAGCGGCACAACAATCAAAAAAGCAAAAAGGCGGCGGGCTTCCGGGAGGGAGGCTCGCCGCCTTTTGGTTCGGTTACAGCGCCAGCAGGGACACGCCGCTCTCTGTGGCGGAGGCCTGCAGCTGGGTGATGGGGGACTGGTAGCTCTCGATGATGCGGGAGGCGATGGCGTCCTCCAACTCCTTTTGAATCAGCCGGCGCAGGTTGCGCGCCCCATAGGTCTGGGAGAAGGATTTGTCCACCAGGTAGTCCAGCAGGGAGGGATCATAGGTAAAGGTGATGCCCTTTTCCGCCAGGGTTCCCGCCAGCTCCTCCACCATGATGCGGGCGATGGCGCGGAAGCTGTCCTTTTCCAGGCGGTTGAAGCAGACGATTTCGTCCACCCGGTTGATAAACTCCGGGCGCAGGAAGCCCTCCAGGGCCTTCATGGCCTTTTCCCGGCCCTGCTCGGAGGCGGTGCGGCCAAAGCCCACGGAGCCGCCGCCCTTGTTGTCGCTCCCGGCGTTGGAGGTCATGACGATAACGGTGTTTTCAAAGTTGACGGCCTTGCCGTGGGCGTCGGTGATGCGCCCGTCGTCCAGAATTTGCAGCAGGATGTTGAGCACGTCCGGGTGAGCCTTTTCGATCTCGTCAAAGAGGATGACGCAGTAAGGCTTGCGGCGAACCTTTTCGGTCAGCTGCCCGGCGTCGTCATAGCCCACATAGCCGGGCGGGGAGCCGATGATGCGGGACACCGAGTGCTTTTCCATAAACTCCGACATATCCAGGCGGATCAGGCTGTCCGGCGTGCTGAACAGATCCTGGGCCAGCCGCTTGACCAGCTCCGTTTTGCCCACCCCGGTGGGGCCGACGAAAATGAAAGACACCGGCTTGTGCTTGGCGGAGATGCCCACCCGCCCCCGGCGGACGGCGGAGGAGACGGCGCGCACCGCCTCGTCCTGGCCGATGATGTGGGTTTTCAGCCGATCCTCCAGGTGGGCCAGGCGCTCGTACTCCTGCTCCTGAATCTGGCTGGCGGGGATTTTTGTCCACAGCTCGATGACCCTGGCTAGGTGCTCCACGGTCAGCGCCGGGTCGCCCTCGGCGGTCAGGGCCTCCTTCTCGGTGTTCAGCTGCAGCTCCTGGCTTTTCAGGTGGGCCAGCCGCCGGTAGGCCTTGTCCGCCGTCTCGCTTTGCAGCTGCTGGCGCTGGCGGGACAGCTCGGCCAGCTGGTTCTGGAGACTCTCCAGCTGCCGCTGGCAGTCCTGGCGCTGCTGCTCGGCGTCCTCGCCCTCCTCGCCGCTCATGCGCTCCAGGGTGGCCTCCAGGGAGTTTTTGCGCCGCTGTAATTGAATTTCCTGGCGGATCAGCTCGGACACCTGGGAGTCGGATTTTCCCCCGGTGGCGGCCAGCACCACCTCCCGCTCCTTGGCCAGATCCGCCAGCTCCCGGTCGATTTCCACCTGGCGGGCCAGGGACTTGTTATGCAGGTTCACATCGGAACAGGCCTCGTCGATCAGGTCGATGGCCTTGTCCGGCAGATAGCGGTCGGTGATGTACCGCTCGCTCATGGTGACGGCCAGCCGGGCCATGGCGGGGGAGATGACCACATGATGGAAGTTCTCATAGTAGGGGGCGATGCCCTTGAGAATTTCCACCGACTCGTCGATGGAGGGCTCCTCCACGATGACCGGCTGGAAGCGGCGCTCCAGGGCGGAGTCCTTTTCAATGTGCTTGCGGTACTCCGTCAGGGTGGTGGCCCCGATGACCTGGATTTCCCCCCGGGACAGGGCGGGCTTTAAGATGTTGGCGGCGTTCATGCTGCCCTCGGCGTCCCCCGCGCCGACGATGCTGTGCACCTCGTCGATGACCAGGATGATATTGCCCAGCTTTTTGACCTCGTCGATCAAGCCCTTCATCCGGGACTCGAACTGGCCCCGGAACTGGGTGCCGGCCACCAGGGCGGTCAAATCCAGCATATAGACCTCCTTGTCCTGGAGCTTGTAGGGCACCTGGCCAAGGAATATCTTCTGTGCCAGCCCCTCGGCGATAGCGGTTTTGCCCACGCCGGGCTCGCCGATGAGACAGGGGTTGTTCTTCTGGCGGCGGTTGAGGATTTGGATGGTGCGGGCGATTTCGCTCTCCCGGCCCACGATTTTGTCCAGCTTGCCCTCGGCGGCCCTGGCGGTCAGGGAGATACAGTAATTCTCCAGGAATTTGCGCTTGACCGGGCGGCCTTCGGTTTTGCCCGGTTTTTCCTCCGCCTTATGGG
>JAJPXI010000069.1:1045-6502 GCA_021205585.1 Oscillospiraceae bacterium | reverse complement strand
GTACCGGCTGTACCGGCAGGGCGGGGAGGCCATTTTGATGTTCCGCCCGGTTCCGGCCTACACAGTAGAGTTCCTGCTGCCCAATTTCGCCGTCTCCCAGGACCCGGAGAACAAGATGCGCAAAAACCTGATCGCCAACCTGCGCCGGGGGGACGGGACGATCTACTCCTTAAAAAATGATTTGCTGAAAATTACCGACGCCCAGGGAAACGTCCGGCAACTGGCCCTCCCCGCTCTGGAGGACAAGCAGCGGGCCCTGCTGGAGTATTTTGGGATTCAAGTTTAATAAAGCCGCTGTTGCAAAACTGGTAATTAAAACGGAGAAAAGCCTTGAAACCATTGAGTTTCAAGGCTTTTCTTTTGGTGCGCGAGGCGGGACTTGAACCCGCACGTGCGTATTGCACACTAGAACCTGAATCTAGCGAGTCTGCCAATTCCACCACTCGCGCAATTTGGCGCTTCTCAGCGCGAGTGTTATGATACCACGATTTCGGATGGCTGTCAAGCTTTTTTTCTTACGAAAACATTTGGGCGGCGGCTGGCGGAAATTTGCCGCAAGGCACTGCAGTCCGCTTTGTGCGGTGTAGCCTCAATAAACCGCCCTGAAAATCATTTACAATAAATTTACAAACTGGCCTTGACCTCCCCTGCATTTCAGGCTACAATGATTAAATGATTCTGAATGGGAGGCCCACACTGAATGTTGGAATTAAAGCACATCAAAAAGGATTACCCCGCCGGAAACGGCGTGGTGCATGCGTTAAAGGGAATCGACTTGCAGTTCCGCAAGGCGGAATTTGTGTCCATCCTCGGCCCCTCTGGCTGCGGCAAAACCACCATGCTTAATATCATCGGCGGCCTGGACGGGTACACCGAGGGGGATCTGGTCATCAACGGCGTGTCCACCAGGGAGTATAAGGATCGGGAGTGGGACAGCTACCGCAACCATTCGGTGGGTTTTGTCTTTCAAAGCTACAACCTGATTCCCCACCAAACCGTCCTGCAAAATGTGGAGCTGGCCCTGACCCTGTCCGGCGTGTCCAAAAGCGAGCGCCGCTCCAGGGCCAGGGCCGCCCTGGAGCAGGTGGGCCTGGCGGAGCACCTGCACAAGCGGCCCAATACCCTCTCCGGCGGCCAGATGCAGCGGGTGGCCATCGCCCGCGCCCTGGTGAACAACCCGGACATCATCCTGGCTGACGAGCCCACCGGCGCCCTGGACACCGAGACCAGCGTGCAGGTCATGGAGATATTGAAGGAAATCTCCAAGGACCGGCTGATCATCATGGTCACTCACAACCCGGATCTGGCCGAGCGGTACTCCTCCCGCATCATCCGAATGCTGGACGGGGTTATCACCGCCGACTCCCAGCCCTTGAGCGAGGCCGAGCGGCAGGCCGCCCGGCAGGACGACCAGACCGCCCTGGCCGCAAAGGGCAAGGCCCCCAAAAAGCCCACCATGTCCTTCGGCACATCCTTTATGCTCTCCCTGAAAAACCTGTTCACCAAAAAGGGCCGCACCGCTCTGACCGCCTTCGCCGGCTCCATCGGCATCATCGGCATTGCCCTGATTCTGTCCGTGTCCCAGGGCATGACCACCTACATCAACACCGTCCAGGAGGAGACCCTGTCCGCCTATCCCCTGACCCTGGAGGCCTCCACCATCGACCTGTCCACCCTGATTTCCAGCTTTATGGACGTGGTGTCCAGCGACAGCGAAAACGAGGACGGCGCGGTCTACGAGCGGCAGGCCCTGTACGACATGATCAACGCCCTGAACAACCTGGAGGAGAGCGAAAACGACCTGACCTCTTTCCAGGCCTATCTGGAGGAGCAGCTGGCCGACGAGGACAGTGAGCTGGCCCAGGCGGTCAATGGGGTGCAGTACACCTACGATTTGGATCTGCTGGTCTACACCCAGAACGTGGACGGGGACATCATCCGCTCCGACACCACCGAGGTTCTCCAGTCCCTGCTGGCCGCCTATATGGACATTGACGTCAGCGCCATGACCGACGGCTCTTCTTCCTCCTCCATTCTTTCCTCCATGACGTCCATGTCCTCCATGTCCTCCACCGCCCTGTGGCAGGAACTGTTGGCCGGGGAGGACGGGGCACTGATTAACGAGCTTGTTCTGAACCAGTACGAGCTGGTCTACGGCTCCTGGCCCAGCAGCTATAATGAAGTGGTGCTGGTGCTGGACGAGAACAACGAGCTGGACGACGTGACCCTGTACGCCCTGGGCCTGCTGTCCCAGGAGGACATGGACGCCCTGGCCAGCGCCGCCGCGGACGGCACTGTGCTGGATCGGGAGATGAGCAGCTGGACCTATGAGGAAATCTGCGAGCTGGACTACCACGTTATCCTCAACGCCGACTGCTACGTCTACGACGAGGCCACCGGCCTGTATGACGACCTGCGGGACACCGACGCCGGCCTGCGCTACCTGTACGACAACGCCATGACCCTGGAGGTGGTGGGCATCATCCGGCCCGGAGAGGACAGCACCGCCGCCATGCTCAGCAGCGGCATCGCCTACACCACCGCCCTGACCGAGTACCTGTCCGACAAGGCCGACGGCTCTGAGGCCATCGCCGCCCAGATGGACGACCCCGACACCGACATTTTGACCGGCCTACCCTTCGCCGCCTCCTCCGACAGCCTGGACGAGGAGGAGAAGGAGGCGGCCTTCCGGGAGATCGTCGCCGGAATGACCCAGGAGGAGCGCGCCGAGCTGTATATCTCCATCGCCAGCCTGCTCAGCGACGAGGAGCTGGAGGCCCAGACCCAGGCGGCGCTGGCCTCCATGACCCGGGAGGACATGGAGGCCGCCATGGCCGAGAGCATGGCCGAGCAGATGAGCATGGACAGCGACTCTATCTATGAATACCTGGCGGCCATGAGCGACGAGGAGCTGAACGAGGTGTTCTCCGAAGCCATCTCCGAGCAAATTGCCGCCCAGTACGCCGCCCAGGTGGCCGAACAGCTCTCCGCCATGAGCGTCGAGCAGCTTGCCGCCGCCCTGGACGCCGCCCTGGAGGGGTACACCACCGAGCAGTGCGCCCTGTACTACGACCAGGTGCTGGAGTTCTCCTCCTCCACCTATGAGGACAACCTGGTGGCCATGGGCTACTTCCAGCTGGACGACCCCGCCGCCATCAATATCTACGCCTCCACCTTTGAAAATAAGGACATCATCACCGACGCCATCGACGCCTATAACGACACGGTGGACGAGATGCAGGAAATTCAGTACACCGACTACCTGGGATTGATGATGTCCTCCATCACCACCATCATCAACGCCATCGCCTACGTCCTGATTGCCTTCGTGGCCATCTCCCTGGTGGTGTCCTCCATCATGATTGGCGTCATCACCCTGATTTCCGTCCAGGAGCGCACCAAGGAAATCGGCATCCTGCGGGCCATCGGGGCCTCCAAGAAGGACGTGTCCAGCATGTTCACCGCCGAGACCATGATTGTGGGCCTCACCGCCGGGCTGCTGGGCGTGGTGGTTACCGCCCTCCTGTGCCTCCCCATCAACGCTATCCTCCACTCCGTCACCGGCATCGGCAATCTCAGCGCCATCCTGCCCCTGGGCGGGGCGGTTATCCTGGTGGCCATCAGCACCGTTTTGACCCTAATCGCCGGCATCATCCCCTCCCGCAGCGCCGCCAAGAAAGACCCGGTGGTGGCCCTGAGGACGGAATAACACCTTCAGGCAAACTCAAGACGGCCTCCCCCTGCGGGGAGGCCGCTTTTTTGACAGCCCGAAGCATTTTGAAAAAAGTCCGATTTCCCTCTTGACAAGAGCGGCTCCCTGTGGTATAATTCCCATAAACCTGTTATGTAAGTGGGTTTTATCCTGCCGGGAGGTGAGGGGATTGACAAATATTTTCCTGCGGCTGCTGAGAAGCAATTTCCGCTTTGGGCGAATGCCGCGCCCCCTGATGGGCGGGGCGGCCTGGCCCCGCGCCGGAACGCCCGCCGTCCCGATTTCCCGCCGCGAATAAACCCCATAAAATAAAAAATTAAAATGAAAGAGGTATCTTACCATGAGCAAATATCATTTTGAAACCCTCCAGCTCCACGTGGGCCAGGAGCAGGCAGACCCCGCCACCGATTCCCGGGCCGTGCCCATCTACGCCACCACCTCCTATGTCTTTCACAACTCGGCCCACGCCGCCGCCCGTTTCGGCCTTGCCGACGCCGGCAACATCTACGGGCGGCTGACCAACTCCACCCAGGGGGTTTTTGAGGATCGCATCGCCGCCCTGGAGGGCGGTGTGGCCGGGCTGGCCGTGGCCACCGGTGCCGCCGCCATCACCTACACGGTTCAGGCGCTGGCGCGGGAAGGCGAGCACATCGTGGCCCAAAAGACCATTTACGGCGGCAGCTACAACCTGCTGGCCCACACCCTGCCCCTGTACGGCGTGCAGACCACCTTTGTAGACATCCACAACCTGGAGGAGGTGGAGGCCGCCATCCAGCCCAACACCCGGGCCGTCGACATCGAGCCCCTGGGCAACCCCAACTCCGACATTCCTGACATCGACGCCGTGGCCGCCATCGCCCACAGCCACGGTCTGCCCCTGGTCATCGACAATACCTTCGGCACCCCCTACCTGATTCGCCCCATCGAGCACGGCGCGGACATCGTGGTTCACTCGGCCACCAAGTTCATCGGCGGCCACGGTACCACCCTGGGCGGCGTCATCGTAGACTCCGGCAAATTTGACTGGGCGGCCAGCGGCCGTTATCCCTGGATTTCCCAGCCAAACCCCAGCTACCACGGCGTGAAATTCACCGAAGCCGCCGGCCCTGCCGCTTTCGCCACCTACATCCGGGCCATCCTCCTGCGGGACACCGGCTCCACCATCTCCCCCTTCGCCGCGTTCCTCCTCCTCCAGGGGACGGAGACCCTCTCTCTGCGCCTGGAGCGCCATGCGGAGAACACCAAAAAGGTGGTGGAATACCTGACCGCCCATCCCCAGGTGGAGCGCGTCAACCACCCCAGCCTGCCCGACCATCCCGACCACGCCCTGTATGAGAAATACTTCCCCAACGGCGGCGCATCCATCTTCACCTTCGAGATTAAGGGCGGCCAGGAGGAGGCGTGGAAGTTCATCGACAGCCTGGAAATCTTCTCCCTGCTGGCCAACGTGGCCGATGTGAAGAGCCTGGTCATCCACCCGGCCACTACCACCCACTCCCAGCTGTCCGCCGGGGAGCTGGCCGACCAGGGCATATATCCCAACACCATCCGCCTGTCCGTCGGCACCGAGCACATCGACGACATCCTCGCCGACCTGGACAAGGGCTTCGCGGCGGTCAAATAAATCCCCTTTTTCCTCCTCTCTCTTCTCTGCCACAAGCAGCGGCGGGGGCCCCCCCCCCCGGTTGGGGGGGGGCGCCCCGCCCCCGGAAACCCACCCCGCCCCCCACCCCGCCCGGGCGGCA
>JAJPXI010000069.1:0-1035 GCA_021205585.1 Oscillospiraceae bacterium | reverse complement strand
CGCTCTGGGGGTCCTTAAACAACACACCCCCCCCCCCCCCCCGCACCCCCCCCCCCCCCCGCCCCGCCCCCCCCCCCCCCCGCCCCGCGCCCCCCCCCCCCCCCCCCGCTGCCGTAATACCGCAGCCGACATCCAACAGGCGCTATTGAACCAAGCGCCCATCCCTTGCCTCCCCTGAAAGGGGAGGAGAACCGGCGATAGCCGGTGGAGGGGTTTTCCGCACAACATTGATTTCAAAATTGATTTCCGTGGCTTCCGGCCCTCGTCCCTTGCTACCCGGGGCGTTCAGTGGTACAATAGGGGAAAATACAATCGGAGCGGAGGCGGAAACGGTGGAAATGAACACACCCGTGGGGCGATTGCCCGGCGTAGGGGAGGCCAGGGAAAAGGCCCTGAAGCGGCTGGGTCTGGAGACGGCGGAAGATCTGCTGCGCTACTTTCCCCGGGACTACGAGGACCGCACCCAGTTTTACTCCATCGCCCAGGCCCCCCTGGGCCGGACGGTGTGTATCCGGGCCATGGTAGCCGAGGCGCCCCATCTGATTCATTTGCGTCAGGGGCTGGACGTGGTGAAAACCTCGGCAGTGGACGACCAGGAGGGGATGAGCCTCTCCTTTTTCAATCAGCCTTATGTAAAAAAAACTTTAATCCCAGGCCAGAGCTACATCTTTTGCGGTAAACTGGAGCGACTTGGCGGAGGTCGACAGATGACCAACCCCTACTTTGAACGGGAGGACCGCCCCCGGTACACCGGGCGCATCATGCCGGTCTACCCCCTGACCAGGGGGATACAAAATCACTTTTTAGCCGCTCTGACCGGCCGGGCGCTGGAGGGCTGCCTGGAGAGGGTGGAGGAGACCCTGCCCGCATCCCTGCGGCGCAAATACGCACTGGCCGCCCTGGCCTTTTCCTATCAGAATATCCACTTTCCAGACTCCATGCACAGTCTGGAGCTGGCCCGGCGGCGGCTGATTTTTGAGGAACTGTTTTCCCTGTCCTGCGCCCTGACCATGTTCCGCCGGGCCAGCTCCAGAC
>JAJPXI010000125.1 GCA_021205585.1 Oscillospiraceae bacterium | reverse complement strand
TTGGCGGAAAAGTTCCGCCAGCCGCCGCAGGCGCATTTAATCAGTGCTTCCCTTGGTTTAATCAGATTTCAGTATCAGACGGGGAAGGAGGCGGTGATGGACAGGGTGTGGCCGCTGTAGGCGGCCTTGATGGTTCCCTTGTGGGCGGTGACGATGGCCTTGGCGATGGACAGGCCGATGCCGTACCCCCCGGTTTTGGAGCTGCGGGAGCGATCTGTGCGGTAAAAGCGGTCGAACAGGCGCTTTAAGTCCTCCGGGGCCATGGGCTCCGCGCTGTTCTGGACGCACAGGCGCACCGTGTTCCCCGTTTTGCGCAGGGAGAGCAGGATGGGCTCCTCCGGGCCGGCATATTTTACGGCGTTGTCCAGTAAAATAGAGGTCAGCTGGCGCATGGCCCGGTCGTCCCCCCGGAAGGACAGGCCGCTTTGGATGTCGGTTCGCAGCTCCCGCTCTCTGGCGATGGCCGGGGCCTGGAAGGACTGGGCGGTTTCGGCCACCACGTCGGACAGGGGGAAGTCGATGACCTGGGTTTTGTCCTGGGCCTCCTCCATTCGGGACAGGTAGACCAGCGCGTTGGTCATCACGGCCAGCCGCCGGGTCTGCTCCTGGATGTCCTGGAGCCACTCGTTTTCCCCCAGCTCCATCTCCAGCACCTGGGCGTCGGCGCCGATGATGGTCAGGGGGGTTTTCAGCTCGTGGCCGGCGTCGGTGATAAAGAGCTTCTGCTTTTCATAGTTGTCGGTAAAGGGCTTGACCACCCGCCGGGACAGCAGGGCGCACAGCCCGAAGGTGACCAGATAGCCCGCCAGGGTGCTCCAGATGCTGATGCGCAGGAAAGAGCGGAAGTCGGCCAGCTTGCGCCCGGCGTGGAGGAAGATGATAAAGGTGTCCCCCCGCTCGGTGGTGACGCAGTAGCGGTAATTGCCCAGAAAGCCCTCCTCCGTCCCTGATGCCCAGACCTGCTGGGCGTACTCCTGGGCCATCTGGCTGTCCACCGTGGCGATGTTGGACAGGTCGGTGGAGCGCACCTCGCCGTCCCCGTCCAGGCGGACGGTGAAGTACCGGCTCTCGTAGGATTGCTCCTTGGCGGAGGGGCCCAGGTCGTCGGGGAAATTGCCGGTGTTTTCCGCCAGAATGGCCAGGGTGGCGTCCAGGTCAGAGCAGACGGAGTTGTAGTTGACCACGTTGATGATGGCCAGCAGCACCACCAGGAGGGCCAGCAGCAGGCTCATGGACAAAGCGACGAAGCGGACGCACAGCTTGCCTGTCATGGCAGCATCTCCAGGGAAAAGCCGGCGTTGCGGGTGGATTTGATCTGCAAATTGGCGTGGAGGGCGCTGAGCTTTTTGCGCAGATAGGAGATGTACACCCACACCACGTTGACCTCCACCTCGCTGTCGTACCCCCATATCTTCTCCAGAAACCGCTCGGTGGAAATCAGGTTCCGGGGATTGGCCAGCAGCAGCTCCATCATCTGAAACTCCTTGTTGGCCAGGCGGAAACTGCCCGTGGGGGAGGACAGCTCGAAGGAGGCCCGGTTCAGGGTGATGTTCCCAAAGCGCAGCCGGGAGTCGGCCTGGGCCGCCTGCACCCGGGTCATGGCCCGGATGCGGGCCAGCAGCTCCTGGACGTGGAAGGGCTTGGTCAGGTAGTCGTTGGCCCCGCAGTCCAGGCCCAGTACCTTGTCGTCCACCTCCGATTTGGCCGTCAGCAGCAGCACGGGCGTCAAATCGCCCTGCTCCCGCAGCCGTTTCAGCACGGTCAGCCCGTCCATTTTGGGCATCATAATGTCCAGAACCGCGCCGTCGTACTGGCCGCTGGACAGATAGGCCAGGGCGTCCGCCCCGTTGTCCACCACGTCGGCGGAGTAGTTGTTGCGCTCCAGCAGAACCTTCAGAGCCCTGGACAGGGACTGTTCATCTTCCGCAAGCAGCAGCCGCATGAAAACCACCTCGCTGCCGGGGCGCGGGGACGGCCCCCGGTTTTCCCGGCGTTCTTTTTGTGTTATAATAGTATAGTAATCCTACATTAATTTTACCTTAAATAAAATATAGAATGTGCGGCGCAAATCGATTTTTAGGGCAACGTCATTTTCCGCCCTGCGAATCAGGCAGCGCCGGCCCCCCATACTCCTCTGCGGTAACATACCGCTGCTGGGAGCTTTTCGGCTTTTCCGGCATCGTCAGGCGAATCGCGCCGCTGGACACCAGCGGGGCCAGGTATCTGTGCAGGGCGTACTGCGCGGACGAAATTGCTAAATACTCGATGATTTCCCTGCGGGATCTGGGGCGCATACAAAAGGCGAGCAGTTTTTTCTTGTCCTGGGGTTGAACGGGCCGCGCCTGAGGAGAAAAATTTGGTTCGGCCGTTTTTTCCGCCACAGTTTGCCGTTCCTCTGTGGTATTATTATAGAGCGTGACCGTAAATGTGCCCCGCCGGTCCGTAAAAACCGGCTCGGGCAGGGACATCTCCTCCATGGCATGGCGGATGCGCGGAATGCCTGAATAGCGGTTTTCCGTCTGCTCCAAAGTCTCCATCGCCGTAACCAGAACAGGGTTTCGGGTGTCCGGCTGCACCTTTCCCAGCTGGTCGACGGTCAGCCGCCCGTACAGGCCGCCTGGATTTGAAATTTCCAGCCGGTCAACATACATCGTCAGTTGAATGGGCATCCCCTCTGTGTGTATGCTGTAATCCCGGTGAACCAGCGCGTTCAGCACGGCCTCGCGGACGGCGTCCATTGGATACTGGGCCACGTCCCTGCGCACCCCCAGTTCCTTGTCGATTACCGTAGCCACGCGCATATTGCTTCTGACAAAGGAGAGGCACCCCTCCAACATTTCCGGCAGAGTCCCTTCGATCCGCTTGCTGTCGGTAAAGCGGTGGCCGGCGGCATCCAGCACCCCCAGTTCTTTGCTTGGCACACACGCGGCAATGACACTCAGCTGGGGGAAATACGCCTGGGGATAGGGGCTGAACAGCAGGACAGCCGCCATAGTTACCTCTCCATCGCGGAGAATCCCCGTCAATTCACACAGCTGATCCCGCGCCACGCTGGCCAGATTGGGGCGGCTGCTCTTCCTGCGCAGCAAATACTCCTCCAGCCGGGCCTGCTCCAGGGCGGCCAGGTTGGCCCCGGTCACGCCCCGAATGTCGTCCCGGTATTTTTTGCGAAACGCCTCGTAACTGTACACCTCGTATTCCGTCATCCTTTTATCCGCATCCCCGACCCGGACGTATGCCCCTTGTAAACGCCCCCTGGCGGTTTTGAAGCAGGGGCGCTCCGCCGTGTCCACCGGCGGGATTTCCGCCGAGAGAAAGACCTTGCCTTCTTCTTCAGACACAGTAAAAACCGGGCGCACCACGGGCGTCATCTGCTCGCCGTATTCCATGACCTTCTTTTGTAAATCCTGGGCGTCATACACCCCCACCTTTTCATACCCACGCTTTTCATCCAGGCCAAACACCAAAATGCCGCCGCTGTCCTGGTTGGAAAAGGCGGAAAGCGTATCATACAGCTTTTCCGGACAGCCCCGGTGCGCCGCTTTTACCTCCACCGTCTGTTCCTCGCAGTTTCTCGCCCGTATTTTTTCAATCAGCTGCCGAAGTTCCGTCTCTACCACGTTTACCCCTCCCCTATCAACGCCCGCATTTACAGACAGATGATTTCTCTTACGAAAGTTTATCCCAAAAGCGGCAATTTGTCAATACATTTTTTGGCAAGTTAAGATTTTTTCTTATGAAACTCTGATTTTGTTTAGAAACTCGCCCCGTTTTTCTTGCGTTTCTCAAAAAACATAAGACGATTTCTTCAGTTTGTGAACATTTTTCTTCTGTTCTTCACTTATTTTCTTCATGGGAGTTCACTCGCTCTTGAACCTTTCAAAAAAATAATGAAGTTTTTGTAACTTTCTGTACGGCGGCCCGGTTTTTTAAGTTGAATTATAGTTGGGCCTGTAAAATAACGCAGACATCATTTGGGAGGGATTCGTATGCTAAGTACAATTTTCGGCGGCCTGTTCGACACGTCCACCACCAGCGTCATCTCGGTGGGGAATTTCCTGGCCTGCATCTTCTGCGCGCTCATCCTGGGGCTGGTCATGGCCCTGACCTATATGTACCGCACCAGCTACACCAAGGGCTTTGTGGTCACCCTGGCCCTGCTGCCCGCCGTGGTCTGCGTGATCATCATGATGGTCAACGGCAACGTGGGGGCCGGCGTGGCCGTGGCGGGGGCCTTCAGCCTGGTGCGCTTCCGCTCCGTGCCGGGGACGGCCAAGGAGATCTGCGTGCTGTTCCTGGCCATGGGCGCGGGCCTGGTGGTGGGCATGGGCTACCTGGGCTTCGGGGCGCTGTTCACCGTGGTTATGTGCGCGGTTACTTTACTGTATAACCGCCTGAGCTTCGGGGAGGAAAAGACCGGCGCGCTGGACAAAACGATCCATATCACCGTCCCGGAGGATTTGGACTACACCAACGTGTTTGAGGATCTGTTCCCGGAGTACGCCACCCGCTGGGAGCTGACCCATGTGAAAACCACCAACATGGGCAGTATGTTCAAGCTGACCTACGATTTGACCCTGCGCAGCAGGGAGGCGGAAAAGCCCCTGATCGACCAGCTGCGCTGCCGCAACGGCAACCTGGAAATCAGCATCTCCAAGCAGGAGACGCTGCCCGCCGGAATGTGAAGGAGGGACGGAGTATGAATAAGAAATGGCTGGCGGCCTCCCTGGCCCTGCTCCTGCTGCTCAGCGCCTGCGGCCAGAGCAGCGGCGGCGACGCCGCGACGAGCGGCAGTGCAAGCTCGGACAGCTCTACAACAACGGACAGCTCCACCTCGGATACCGCCTCGGAGGACGCCTCCTCAGAGGATTCCTCCAGCGAGGGCACCGAGGCCGTGCTGGACACTTCCGATATGTTCACCGACCGGGATTATGAGACTGATTACGACGAGAGCAGCGCCGTGGCCATCACCCTGAACGGGGACTCGGCCTCCTGCGATTCCAGCACCGTCACGGTTTCCGGCTCCACCGTCACCATCACCGAGGCCGGGGTCTACCTGCTCTCCGGCACCCTGAGCGACGGCATGATTATTGTGGAGGCCACCAACCAGGACAAGGTGCAGCTGGTGCTCAACGGCGTGAGCATCAACAGCGAGGCCTCGGCGGCCATCTACGTCCTCCAGGCCGACAAGGTCTTCATTACCACCGCCGCCGGGACGGAGAACACCCTGACCAACGGCGGGGAGTTCGTGGCCATCGACGAGAACAACATCGACGTGGTTATCTTCTCCAAGGACGATTTGACCCTGAATGGGGAGGGCGCCCTGACCATCGAGTCCCCGGCGGGCCACGGGGTGGTGACCAAGGACGACCTGGTGGTGACCAGCGGCACCTATGTCATCTCCTGCGCCAGCCAGGGGCTCAACGGCAAGCAGAGCGTGCGCATCGCCGGGGGCACCTTCACCATCACCGCCGGAAAGGACGGCATCCACTCCGAGGACGACGACGACGGCTCCCTGGGCTACGTCTATATCCTGGACGGGGACTTCACCATCGAGGCGGAGGGGGACGGCATCAGCGCCGGAAACTGCATGCAGATTGACGGCGGCACCTTTGCCATCACCGCCGGCGGGGGCAGCGCCAACGGCTCCCAGTCCAGCTCCTCCTACTACGGCCGGTTTGGCGGCCGCGGCGGCATGAGCTCCGGCACTGCCACCGACACCTCCACCGACAGCACCAGCATGAAGGGCATCAAAGCCGCCTTCAGCATCACCATCAGCGGCGGCACCTTCACCATCGACTCCGCCGATGACGCCGTACACTCCAACACCTCCATCATCGTCACCGCCGGCACCTTCACCATCGCCACCGGGGACGACGGCTTCCACGCCGACGAGACCCTGAGCGTCCAGGGCGGCACTATCACCATCACCGAGAGCTATGAGGGCCTGGAGGCCCTGGATTTGGAGATTTCCGGGGGCGAGATTACCCTGACGGCCAGTGACGACGGCCTGAACGCCGCCGGCGGCACCGACTCCAGCGGCTACGACGGGCGGGACACCATGTTTGGCGGCGGCTTCAGCACCTCCTCCTCCAACGGCACCATCGTCATCTCCGGCGGCACCATCTATATCCAGGCCGGCGGCGACGGCATCGACGCCAACGGCTCCATCCTGATCTCCGGCGGCTACACCGTGGTCTGCGGCCCCACCACCGGGGACACCGCTACCCTGGACTACGACACCACCGCCACCATCACCGGCGGCACCTTCATCGGCACCGGGGCCTACACCATGGCCCAGACCTTCAGCGACTGCCAGCAGGGGGTTGTGGCCGTCAGCGTGGGCAGCCAGGAGGCCGGAACCGCCATCACCCTGACCGATGCCGACGGCAGCGTGCTCTTCAGCTATGCACCTGAGCTGGACTTCGCCGTGGTCATCCTCAGCAGCGCCGATATCGTCTCCGGCGAGAGCTATACCATCACCGTAGGCTCCCAGACGGGAGACGTGACGGCCAGCTAAGGAAGGACTGATTAAATCGGCAAGAGCGGATGGCGAGAAATTTTGCGAC
>JAJPXI010000066.1:6167-6594 GCA_021205585.1 Oscillospiraceae bacterium | reverse complement strand
CGCAAAATTTCTCGCCATCCGCTCTTGCCGATTTAATCAGTCCTTCCTTAATCTGGAGAGAGTATCCGTATCAGCGGCACAGCGGCTCCCACTGGCAGCCGCCGCAGATTTGGCCGCGCAGGCCGGGGGTCAGGATGCGCTGGCGGACCAGGGCGGAAAAGACGGGAAAGGGGAGCACATCCCCCTCCGTTAAGGCGCACCGGGCCAGCACTGCCCGGTCGTAGGCCAGCACCTTCTCCTGGGCGGCGCACCCCGTCCCCCGCCGGTTGGGGCAGGCGGCGCAGACGGCATCGGCCTGTAAGCGCAGCCGCACCTCCCGCCCCGCCTCCAGGAGGGTTTTCACCCGTCCCATATGGCGGGAAAATTCGCCGCTGTACCCCTTGCCCTGAAAATAGGCCTGGGACATCCCTTGGTGGGGGGGCAGGGT
>JAJPXI010000066.1:3519-6157 GCA_021205585.1 Oscillospiraceae bacterium | reverse complement strand
GAATCAGTATTAGACCCTTCAAAAGTTCAGATTAAAATGTTTCATTTTAATCTGAAAGAAGTATTAAACGGAGGTACATGAATTATGCTTGGCGCGATTATAGGCGACATCGTAGGCTCCGTCTACGAGTGGCACAATATCAAAACAAAAGAGTTCCCGCTGTTTCGCGACGACTGCTTCTTCACGGACGACACGGTTATGACCTGCGCCGTGGCGGACGCCATTATGAACGGAGGGGAGCGGGAGGATTTCATCGATTCTATGAAAAAATATGGCCGGATGTACCCCGACGCCGGATACGGCGGACGGTTTGGCGCGTGGATTTTTTCGGAGAACCGGGAGCCGTACAACAGCTTCGGAAACGGCTCCGCCATGCGCGTCTCTCCATGCGGCTGGATGATGGACTGCGGCTTCACCGCCCGGACGGGATTGTGGCCGTCCAATGGCCGGGAGGGCGCAAAGCTGTCCGCAGAGGTCACACACAACCACCCGGAGGGAATCAAGGGCGCGCTGGCCACGGCGGACGCGATTTTCCTGTGCCGCTATTATTTTGGCGGGTTCCACGGGGACTATGAAGCCCCCATCAACGGCGACCCCGCCGAATGTAAAAAGCGGCTGAAGGAACACATCGAGGCAGAGTACGGCTATGACCTGAGCCGGACGCTGGACGAAATCCGCCCCGGATACCGCTTCAACGAAACCTGCCAGAACACTGTGCCGCAGGCGATTACCGCGTTTCTGGAGAGCGCCGGTTTTGAGGACGCCATCCGAAACGCCATCTCCCTCGGCGGGGACAGCGACACCCTGGCCGCCATCACCGGCAGCATCGCGGAGGCGGCATATGGAATCCCCGGCTGGATCAAGGACAAGGCCATCTCCTACCTGGACGAGCCGCTGCGGGACGTGCTGCGGCGCTGGAAGGCCTTTTACGAGCCGAGGCGGCGCGGGCATACCCCTTAAGGCACCACAGTCCGCTTTGTGCGGTGAAGCCTTATGTTTTTTATTAGGAACACTCGCAGTCTGTATGTCAATATTGACAGATTCAACAAAATTCATTATGATATACAGGAATGGACAGCGGCCTGTCCCGCCGGCGCGGGGCCGGTTTCCGCTTTCCCCGCGGGGCGCAGCGGGAAAGCCCCGCCGCGCCCCTGAGGCCGCGGCCCCTATTTGAAGCGGCGCGCTGCCGGACGCTCCCTCCCCGCCGGGCCGCGTTGGGAAACCTGTTCGGGAGAGCGGCGCGGGAGGGCGTCCGGGCTGCCAGCCGCGCAATGGTATCTTATGTCGCCGGAGCTGTCCCGGTGCAAGGAGGCGTTTGCCCATGATTAAAATCGCTCCCTCCATCCTGTCCGCCGATTTTTGTATGCTGGACCGGGATTTGAAGGCCATCCAGACGGCCGACTGGGTCCATGTGGACGTGATGGACGGGATGTTCGTGCCCAACATTACCATCGGCATCCCGGTGGTGCAGTCCATCCGGCGGCATACGGAAATGTTTCTGGATGTCCATCTGATGATCACCCAGCCGGAGCGGTATGTGGAGGACTTCGCCGCCGCCGGGGCGGATCTGCTCTCGGTGCACCTGGAGGCGGGCGGCCCCCCCGCTATCCGCCGGGCCCTGGACGCCATGGGACGGTGCGGGGTGAAAAAGGGGGTGGCCCTGCGGCCCATCACCAGTCCGGAGGCCATTTTGCCCTATGCGGAGGAGCTGGATTTGGTGCTGGTGATGACGGTGGAGCCGGGCTTCGGGGGGCAGAGCTTCCTGCCCGGCCAGCTGGACACCATCGAGCGGGTGCGGGAGATTTTGCAGCGGCGCAACCCCCGCTGCCTGCTGGAAGTGGACGGGGGCATCAATCCGGTCACCGCCCGGCAGGCTGTGGCCGCGGGAGCGAATGTGCTGGTGGCCGGTTCCGCCGTCTACGGCAGCGGCGACGTTCCGGGGGCCATCGCCGCGCTGAGGGGGGGTTGACCGTGGAGTATTTACCCCCCGCCCTGGAAACTCTGGTGGAGCAGTTCGCCAAGCTGCCCGGCGTGGGCGCCAAGAGCGCCCAGCGGCTGGCCTTTTATGTGCTGTCCATGCCGGAGGGGGGGGCAGAGGCCGTAGCCCAGGCCGAAGTAGGCGCCAGGGGGCGCAGCGCCGGGGGCCCCGGGTGCCAGAACTTCGCCGAGGGGGACGGGCCCTGCCCCGTCTGCGCCGACCCCCGGCGGGACAGGAGTACCATCTGCGTGGTGGCCGACCCCAAGGACGTGACTGCCATGGAGCGGGGACGGGAGTACAACGGCCTGTACCACGTCCTCCACGGGGTCATCTCCCCCATGAACCATGTGGGGCCGGACGATTTGCGCATCCAGCCCCTGGTGAGCCGGGTGGCCGCCGGGGACGTAAGCGAGGTCATCATGGCCACCAACCCGGACACCGAGGGGGAGGCTACCGCCATGTACCTGGCCCGGTTGCTGCGGCCCTTCGGCGTGCGGGTGACCCGGCTGGCCTACGGCGTGCCCGTGGGCAGCCACCTGGAATTTGCCGACCAGGCCACCCTGATGCGGGCTTTGGAGGGCCGCCAGGAATTGTAAAGGAAGGACTGATTAAATTGGCAAGAGCGTCTGGCGGAAAAGTTCCGCCAGACGCCGCAGACGC
>JAJPXI010000066.1:0-3509 GCA_021205585.1 Oscillospiraceae bacterium | reverse complement strand
ACCGGTTTTCGCCCACCCCCCCCGCGCGTAGGCGTGCTTGTTCGGCCCGCCAGTTTTTGTAAAGTATGCTCTATTAAATTTGGCTGCGGTGTCTGGCGGAAAAGTTCCGCCAGACGCCGCAGACGCATTTAATCAGTGCTTCCTAAAATATAACAAGGAGGGTTTTCCCATGGAACAGCGTCTTTTTACCAACAAGCAGATTTTGGACTGGCTGCAATACTTTGCCCAGAACACCGACGTGGACCTGGAAAAGGTCAAGCTGCTGGACATCACCCGCCGGAACAAAAACCTGATTCCCACCATCGAGGCCAACCAGCTGGTGCTGGTGTTTACCGACGACAACCGGCCTGACATCTTCTATAAAATGTGGGACGTGGGGCTGGGGGAGTGCCAGGTGTGGTACAACGAGGGCTCCGACCCCGCCGGCCCCATCAAGCACGACAAGCTCAAGGACATGATCGACCGGGGCATCAACGCCTCCGCCGGAATGCTCATCTACAATCCCAACGCCCGCTCCACCTACAAAATCGGTATGGACAACAGCAACTTCTCCAAGGGGGCCAGCCACTATGTGGGCAGCGAAATCCGGGCCATCATTCTGAACAAGCTCCATGTGGGGCTTCAGGACACGGTGTGCATCGTCAACGCCGAGTCGGTGGCGGTGGAGGCCGGGCTGATTGCCAGCGAGGGCACCATCATCACCGTGGAGTACGACCGCCGGGGCCGGGAGGCCATGGAGGGCAACATCCAGCGCTTCGGCCTGAACAACATCAGCATCATCGACCATGTGGACGACAAGACCATGGCCGCCCAACCCGTCCCCTCCCTGGCCTTCCTTGTGGCCTCCGCCAGTTTGGAGCAGGAACTGGAGTGCCTGCTGCGGGTCAACCCGGCCATCGAGCTGGTGGTGTACACCCTGGATTTCGGGGTGATGGCCAGGCTGCCCGCCCTGCTGGAGCGGCTGGGTGTGCGGGACGTGGAGATGGTGCAGGTGGCGGTCTCCCGGCTGAATCAGAAGAATTTGTTCCAGGCCGAGCCGGCCCCCTGGATCGTCTCCGGCAAGGCCATGGGGGCGGCCCGTTGACCGATGGGCTGACCCTGACCTGGTACGGCACGGCCAGCCTGCTGGTGCAGGCCGGAGGGGAAACGGCGGCCTTCGACCCTTTCGCCGGCATCCCCATCTCCCGGCGGGCGCGGCGGAAACGGCTGGAGGAGATGAAGCCGGTGTTTTCTGCCGCTTCCCATGTGTTTTTGACCCACGGGCACCTGGATCACATCTGCCACGTTCCCTGTTTTTACGCCGGAACCGGCGCCAAAATTTACGCCACCGCCCTGCCCTGCCGCACCCTGACGCGGGAGGGCCTCCCCCCGGAGCAGCTGGAGCAAATCTCCCCCGGCTGGCGGGGGAGCGCCGGCCCCTTTACCGTGGAGGTCTGGCAGGGCCGACACTGCAAATTCGACCTGCCCCTGATTTTGAAAACAATTTTTTCCCCCGGCCCCTGGCGGCACTTCCCCCACATCCTCTGGCTGGGCCTGCTCAACCGGCGGCACCCGGAGGGGGGAGAGATTGTATTCTACCAGTTGAGCTATGACAATTTGCGCGTGCAGGTCATGGGCAGCCTGGGCCTGGCCCCCGGCATCTCCTATCCCACCGGGGCGGATTTGCTGGTTCTCCCATTTCAGGGCCGCAGCGATTTAGAAACTTACGCCATGGGTATCCTGGAGCGCCTGCGCCCGAAGGCCGTCGCCCTGGATCACTGGGACGACAGCTTCCCGCCCCTGTCCAGCACCGTGGAGACGACGGGGTTCCAGCGCTTGGTGGAGCGGCGCATGGGCATCCCCTGCCAACCCCTGCGCCGGGGGGAGCCGGTGACGCTCCAGGCGGAGCGGAGTGAAAAGGAGGGTGGATACGTTGGACGAGCATGAGGAAAGCCTGTGCTGCGAGGGGCTTCACGTACACCAGGACATCGTCCGCCGGGTCAGGGAGAAGATACCCCCGGTGGAGCGGCTGTACGACCTGGCGGAGCTGTTCAAAATCTTCGGGGACTCCACCCGGATTCGGATTTTGTACCTTTTGTTTGAATCGGAAATGTGCGTGTGTGACATCGCCCAGCTGCTGGGCCTGACCCAGTCGGCCATCTCCCACCAGCTGCGGCTGCTGAAGCAGAGCAAGCTGGTGGTGGCCCGCCGGGAGGGGAAAACCGTGTTCTACTCCCTGGCCGATGGCCATGTGCGCACCATCATCGACCAGGGGATGGAGCATATTTTGGAGTGACGTTTTTTCCGTTATGCCTGCGGGAACCAACCGTGCAGGGCCGAAACCGCATCACCAGTGAAGGAGGCGCGAAATGGAACAGCTTTATGACCAGCTCTCCAGGCTGGCGCAGCGGCATCACGCCCGGCGGCTGGTGCTGTTCGGTTCCAGAGCCAGGGGCGACGGCCACGAGCGCAGCGACATCGACCTGGCCGTGTACGATATGCCGGAGCGGGATCGGGGTGCTTTCTGGCTGGAGGCGGAGGAACTGCCCACGCTGCTGAAATTGGACATCGTCTACATTTCCCCCGGCATGAGCCCGGCGTTTCTGAACGCGATTGAAAAGGAAGGCGTGACGCTATATGCTTCAAAAGATGGAAAACTATAAAAGCGCCCTGTCCCGGCTGGAGGAAGCGGTGGAACGCTATCAACGTTCGCCGGAGGATTCCCTGTACCGGGACGGGCTGATTCAGCGGTTTGAGTTTACGGTGGAGTTGGCCTGGAAGTCCCTCAAGGAGTATCTGGCCGACCAGGGCGTCTGCCTGTCCATCGCCTCGCCCAGGGGGATTTTGAAGGAGGCTTTCGCCATCGGCGTTTTGGAGGACGGCGAGCTGTGGAACGAGATCCTGACGGCGCGAAATCTGACCTCTCACATCTATAACGAGGCCACCGCCACGGAAATCGCTTGGCACATCTGCGTGCAGTTTTTGCCCCCGCTGCAGGCGCTGCTGAAAATTTATGAGTCGTAAGGGAGGATTCCCCCGTGCATGAACCGCTGTACGCCCCCGTCCCGGACGTGGGGGAGGCGCTGGAGCGCCTGGGGCTGGGCCGCCGGGCGCCGTCGCTGGAGTTTCTGGACGAGGTGCTGGAGGCGTATATCTCCACCATCCCTTTTGAAAATTACGACGTGTGGCATGAGGGCCGCTGCCCCAGCCTGGCCGTCGCGGATTTGCACCGCAAGCTGATTACCCTCCGCCGGGGCGGGTACTGCTTTGAGCTCAACGGCTACCTGTGTGCGCTGCTGAACGCCCTGGGCTTTCAGGCCTGCTCGGTGGCCGCCTTTGTGCTGGAGGGAGAGACGGAGTTGAACGAGCCGGGCCACCGCTCGGTTTTGTGCCGCGTGGAAGGCGGGGACTATTTCTGCGACGGGGGCTACGGCGGCTCCATCCCCCGCCGGGCCGTCCCCCTGGAAGGGCAGGCCCGGGGCGGGTTTTACCTGCGGCGGCGGGGGCTGGAGTACCGGCTGTACCGGCAG
>JAJPXI010000175.1 GCA_021205585.1 Oscillospiraceae bacterium | reverse complement strand
GTAAACGCAACATATCAAATGCCGGGTGTTGCGTTTACTTTGGAAATTGAGGTGCAGGAAAAAACTTTTGAGAAAACGGAAAATACCTGTTGACAAAGGGGCGCGCAGGGAGTATAATTCCTATATACCTACACGAAAAGTTGGTTTTGCTGTACCGCACCTCCATTTTTCCCGGCGATACCGCCGCCGCGCAAGCCGCCTTTTCCAAATGACAATGCTATAAATAACAGGAGGAACTGAATCATGGGCAAACTTTACACTTCTGCCGACCAGTTGATCGGCAACACCCCGCTTCTGGAGCTGACGCACACGGAGCAGCAGGAGGGCCTGGAGGCCAGGATTTTGGGCAAGCTGGAGTATTTCAACCCCGGCGGGTCGGTCAAGGATCGCATCGCCAAGGCCATGCTGGACGACGCCGAGGCCAAAGGCCTGCTGAAGCCCGACTCGGTCATCATCGAGCCCACCTCCGGCAATACCGGCATCGGCTTGGCCTCGGTGGCCGCAGCCAGGGGATACCGGGCCATCATCGTCATGCCGGAGACCATGTCGGTGGAGCGGCGCCAGCTGATGAAGGCCTACGGGGCCGAGCTGGTGCTGACCGAGGGGGCCAAGGGCATGAAGGGGGCCATCGCCAAGGCCGACGAGCTGGCGGAGCAGCTGCCCCACAGCCTGATTCCCGGCCAGTTCGTCAACCCGGCCAACCCCGCCATCCACGAGGCCACCACCGGCCCGGAAATCTGGGAGGACGCCGGCGGCCAGGTGGACATCTTCGTCTCCGGCGTAGGCACCGGCGGCACCATCACCGGCGCGGGCCATTATCTGAAAAAGCAGAACCCCGATGTAAGAATCGTGGCCGTGGAGCCGGCGGACTCCCCCGTTTTGAGCAAGGGCGTGGCCGGAACCCACAAAATCCAGGGCATCGGCGCGGGCTTCGTCCCCGATGTGCTGGACACCGGCGTTTACGATGAGATTATTCCCGTGGAAAACGACGACGCCTTCGCCACCGCCAAAAAGGTGGGCAAAGCCGAGGGCGTGCTGGTGGGCATCTCCTCCGGCGCAGCGGTGTGGGCGGCCATCCAGGGGGCCCGGGGGCCGGCTAACCAGGCAATCACCATCGGGGCCCGGCTGCCGGACACCGGGTAGCGCAACCTCGCCCCCCCCTTGTGCGCGCCCTGATTTTTTCGGCGGCCAGCCCCGACTGGCCGCCGAACCTGTTTATCAGGGAGGAAATGTATGTACACAATGGAGCAGGCGACGGCTCTGTTGGAGGAGTTCAACCAGGGAGAGTTCCACCTCCGGCACGCCCACATCGTCAGCGATGTCATGGGCTGGTTCGCCCGGCAGCTGGGCTGGGGGGAGCAGGAGGAGTTCTGGAGAATCGTGGGACTTCTGCACGATTTGGACTTTGAACAGTTCCCGGACCAGCACTGCCTGAAAGAGCAGGAGATCATGGCACAGCGGGGCGTGGATCCGGCCATCATCCGCGCCGCCGTCAGCCACGGCTACCTGCTGACGGTGGACGTCAAGCCGGAGCACCAGATGGAAAAGGTGCTCTACGCCGTGGACGAACTGACCGGCCTCATCGGCGCGGCGGCCCTGATGCGCCCGTCTAAGAGCGTGGCCGATTTGGAGGTCAAGTCGGTCAAAAAGAAATACAAGGACAAAAAATTTGCCGCCGGCTGCTCCCGGGAGGTCATCCAGCGGGGGACAGATATGCTGGGCTGGCCCCTGGAGCAGCTGATAGAGCAGACCATCCTGGCTATGCGGGAGAGTGCTTATGTAGACTGACGGGCCGGACGGCCCGGGCGGTCTTGTGAGATATATCCAATCTCAAATTAAAAATCCGGCGGATTTTTAACACTTCTGTCTCTTGAAATGGAGGCGAATTTGAGGTACTGTATCTCCATATCAAAAAAATATATTGGGCCGGGTTTATGGCCGAGTTCACCGATGGAGGAAGCAGACAATGGAAAACAGCAGATATGAGCTGAACAAGCAGTTGGCGCAGATGCTCAAGGGCGGCGTGATTATGGACGTCACCACCCCCGAGCAGGCCAAAATCGCCGAGGACGCGGGGGCCTGCGCTGTCATGGCCCTGGAGCGGATTCCCGCCGACATCCGGGCCGCCGGCGGGGTGTCCCGCATGAGCGACCCCAAGATGATTCGGGGGATTCAGCAGGCGGTGTCCATCCCCGTGATGGCGAAGTGCCGCATCGGGCATTTTGTGGAGGCCCAGATTTTGCAGGCCATCGAAATCGACTATATCGACGAAAGCGAGGTCCTCTCCCCCGCCGACGACGTGCACCACATCGACAAAACTCAATTCCAGGTGCCCTTCGTCTGCGGCGCACGGGATTTGGGGGAGGCTCTGCGCCGCATTGCGGAGGGGGCCTCCATGATTCGCACCAAGGGGGAACCGGGCACCGGCGACGTGGTGCAGGCCGTGCGCCATATGCGCGCCATGAACGCGGAGATCCGGCGGGTGCAGAATCTGCGGGAGGATGAGTTGTTCGAGGCCGCCAAGCAGCTCCAGGTGCCGGTGGACTTGCTGCGCTGCGTCCACGAGAACGGGCGGCTGCCGGTGGTCAACTTCGCCGCCGGCGGCGTGGCCACCCCCGCCGACGCCGCGCTGATGATGCAGCTGGGGGCCGAGGGCGTGTTCGTCGGCTCCGGCATCTTCAAGTCGGGCAACCCGGCCAAGCGGGCCGCCGCCATCGTCCAGGCTGTCACCAACTACACCGACGCCAAACTAATCGCCGAACTGTCCACCGACCTGGGTGAGGCCATGGTGGGCATCAACGAGGACGAAATCGCCCTGCTGATGGCGGAACGGGGCAAGTAATGGCCTTTGGAATCCTGGCCCTCCAGGGGGGCTTTGCCGAACACGGGGCCATGCTGGGCCGCCTGGGGGCGGAGCATTTTGAGATTCGCCAGCTCCGGGACATCCAGCGGCCCATGGACGGGCTGCTGCTCCCCGGAGGGGAGAGCACCGTCATAGCCAAGCTGCTGAAGGAACTGGGTCTGTTCCAGCCCCTGCGGGAGAAGATCCAGGCCGGGCTGCCGGTGTTCGGCACTTGTGCAGGGCTGATCCTCCTGGCCCAACAGGTGGAGGGGGGCGAGCCCTGCTTTGCCACCATGGACATCTCCGTCAAGCGCAACGCCTATGGCCGCCAACTGGGCAGCTTTTTCACCGAGGGCCGGATGGAGGGCGTGGGCCGAGTGCCCATGACCTTCATCCGCGCCCCCTACATCGCCGCCGCAGGCGAGAAGGCCCAGGTGCTGGCCCAGGTAAACGGCCATATCGTGGCCGCCCGCCAGGGCCGCCAGCTGGTCACGGCCTTCCACCCGGAACTGAACGACGATTTATCCATCCACCGCTGGTTTCTGGACGAGGTGGCGCAGGGACTATGGAAGCGCTGATTCATACTCTCTTCAGATTAAGGAAGCACTGATTAAATGCGTCTGCGGCGTCTGGCAATGATTTTGCACAAGAGCAACGCTGAAACCGTCACCTGGCCAGCTATGCTGGCCGGGTGACGGTTGTATACAGTATTCCTGCACTTTTGCGCCTTCTTTTGTCGCAAAATTTCTCGCCATCCGCTCTTGCCGATTGAATCAGTCCTTCCCTAATCTTCCTCACACATATGCACGAAGCCTCCAAAATAACGCCCATCAAAGAATCGAAATTTCTCTGATGGACGTTATGCTTTTAATTACTGATGTGCATTATTATATGCCACCCTAATCTCTTCCGGCATTTCCTCCGGCTTCATTGCCTCCAGCCTATCTTCGTTACCGTCTGCAATGGCCTGTTCGTAATACCAGCATTTATATTTCAGCAAATCAAGAACACGATTCATACGCTCCATTTCTGCCTTAACGGTTTCTATCTGCTTTTCAAACAATTCTTTTCGCTGCGGGTATGTTACGCTTCCCTGCCCGCACCATTCCATGAATTTCTTGATGTCTTTTATCTCCAGCCCTGATTTTTTCAAGCATTCAATGATACGCAAAGTCTCAATCTCCGTATCCCCAAACTTTCTTATGCCGGAAGTGCGCTGCAAAGTTGGAAACAACCCCTCCTTATCATAATAGCGAAGTGTAGAGATGGGTAAACCGAACATCTCAGAAACCTGCCCGATTGTGTACATGACAAATATGATCTCCTGTTCATAAAAAGTTTTCAAATAGGGTATTGACCTAAAGTTAGGTTCAAGTATTACAATAATAATATCACATGAAGCGCGAGGTGTCAAACATATTTCGGCACTCTCGATTTAGGAGGTTTTATATATGGAAAAAATTATACAGACGGCAGGACGGAATGCCCTCGGTGAATTTGCACCGGAGTTCGCACATTTCAATGATGATGTGCTGTTTGGAGAAAACTGGAATAATCAGGACATTGACCACAAAACACGGTGTATTATTACAGTGGTGGCATTGATGTCTTCCGGCATCACGGATTCTTCGTTGAAATATCATCTGGAAAATGCGAAGAAAGCCGGGGTTACCAGAAAAGAAATTGCGGCGATTATTACCCACACGGCATTTTATGTCGGCTGGCCAAAAGGCTGGGCAGTTTTTAACATGGCAAAGGACGTCTGGATGGAGGATGAAAAGCCTGTTGATGCAAGGACATCTCATGCGGCAGAGATGGTATTCCCTATCGGTGAGCCGAATGATGCATTTGCGCAGTATTTCATTGGGCAGAGTTATCTCGCTCCGGTATCTACAACTCAGGTCGGAATTTTCAATGTAACCTTTGAGCCAGGATGCCGCAACAACTGGCACATCCACCACGCAGACAAAGGCGGCGGACAGATTCTGGTTTGTGTGGCAGGTCACGGTTATTATCAGGAATGGGGCAAGGATGCTGTAGAAATGAAGCCAGGCGACTGTATCAACATCCCTGTTGGTGTGAAGCACTGGCACGGGGCTGCGCCGGACAGCTGGTTTTCTCACCTGGCAGTCGAGGTGCCGGGAGAGAATACTTCTAACGAATGGCTGGAGCCTGTGGAAGAGAGCCAGTATGGAATCTTGAAATAAGTACAGAAAGCGAGGACGTAAAAACATGGAAGAAAAATTGAATTTAACATCAGAGTGGGATAAGGTTTTCCCACAGAGCGACAAGGTAAATCACAGGAAAGTTACATTTCATAACCGCTATGGTATCACTCTGGCGGCAGACCTGTATGAACCCAAAGGTTTATCTGGAAAGCTCCCGGCGATTGCTGTGAGCGGGCCGTTTGGAGCGATCAAGGAGCAGTCATCTGGATTATATGCACAGGCAATGGCAGAACGAGGATTTTTAACGATTGCCTTTGACCCATCCTATACTGGAGAGAGCGGCGGGCAACCAAGATATGTGGCATCTCCGGATATCAATACCGAAGATTTCATGGCGGCAGTTGATTTTCTATCTGTGCAGGAGAACGTTGACCCGGAAAGAATCGGAATTATCGGTATCTGCGGCTGGGGCGGCATGGCGCTGAATGCGGCGGCACTGGATACACGCATTAAAGCTACAGTCGCGTCCACCATGTATGACATGACCCGCGTGAACGCAAAAGGCTATTTTGACAGCGAAGACAGTGAAGAAGCCAGATATGAGAAAAAGAAAGCTCTCTGCGAACAGCGCATCAGGGATTATAAAGACGACAGCTACGCATTAGGCGGCGGCGTTGTCGATCCCCTTCCGGAGGACGCTCCATTCTTTGTGAAGGACTACTACGATTATTATAAGACAGAACGCGGCTATCATCCCCGCTCCTTAAATTCCAACGGAGGGTGGAATGTGACCGGCTGTGAGTCTTTCCTGAATATGCCGATTCTGAAGTACAGTGATGAAATCCGCAGTGCAGTATTGCTGGTGCATGGGGAAAAAGCGCATTCCTGCTATTTCAGTAAGGATGCGTTTGCGAAGCTGACCGGTGACAACAAGGAACTCATGATTATACCGGGAGCCGTCCACACGGATTTGTATGACAGGATGGACATCATCCCATTTGATAAGATAACTGAATTTTTTGACAGTTATCTGGCATAAAGAACATCGAGGCATATGGCCTGAAAGGAGAATTTTATCATGGCGAAGAAAACATTGGTAGCTTATTTTTCGGCAAGCGGAGTGACCGCTGCTTTGGCGGAGCGCCTTGCAGGGGCAATCGGGGCTGACCTGCATCAGATTCAGCCGGTAACACCCTATTCAAAAGCGGATTTGGACTGGACAAATCAAAACAGCCGCAGCAGCGTGGAAATGAATGATAAGTCCTTCCGTCCGCCGATAGCAAACCGCGTGGAGGATATGGACGGTTATGATACGATTTACATCGGCTTTCCGATATGGTGGTATGTCGCCCCGACCATCATCAACACATTTTTGGAACAGTATGACCTGTCGGGGAAAACAATCATTCCGTTTGCGACATCCGGCAGCAGCGGAATGGGGCGAACGAACGAGGAACTGAAAGCCTCCTGCAAGGGAGCGGTTTTAAAGGAAGGCAGACGGTTTTCTTCCAGCGCAGACGCAGCGGAACTGAAAGCATGGGCAGAAAATAATTAATCAGAGAAAGGACGAGATATTATGGAATATGTAACACTGTCAAGTGGAGTAAGAATGCCAATCTTAGGGAAGGACTGATTAAATCGGCAAGAGCGGATGGCGAGAAATTTTGCG
>JAJPXI010000107.1 GCA_021205585.1 Oscillospiraceae bacterium | reverse complement strand
GCGTTGCAAAAGTTTGAAACCGCAGCGTGAAGCAAATGTGCCAGTGGCACATTTGTAGCGTAGGCCGGACAGCTATGCTGGCCAGGTGACGGTTTCAGCGTTGCTCTTGTGCAAAATCATTGCCAGCCGCCGCAGACGCATTTAATCAGTGCTTCCTTAGACATAAAAAGGAACGCACGGACGGCTTGTGGGGCCAGTCCGTGCGTTTTTACTCACCGGCATCCTCCGCCGGTTCTTTGATGCGTTTCATACAAATCCGATACCGCCGGCGGGTCAGCAAAACGGCGGCGATCAGGCCGGCCAGCTCCGCCAGGGGCAGGGCCAGCCACACCAGGCCGCCCGACGGGTCCACGCGCACAAACAGCCAGGCCAGGGGCAGGATGACCGCCGCCATGCGCAGCAGGGAGACAATCAGGGAGGACACGCCGCCCTCCAGCGCCTGGCACACGCCCTGGAGGATGATATTCACCCCGCCGAGGGTGAATCCCAGAGTGGCAATGCGCAGGGCGTACAAGGCCAGCCGGGCGGAGGACTCTGTGATGGAAAACAGGCCGATGAGCTGCCGGGCGAACAGCTGCACCAGCGCGGTACCCACGGCCATCATAAGGATGGTATACAGCAGGGAGAACTTGATGGACTGCTTAATCCTGTCCCCCCGCCGGGAGCCAAAATTGTAGGCGGTTACGGCGATGGAGGCGTTATTCAGGCCGTAGACGGCCATGTACATAAAATACTGCACCTTATAGTATACGCCCCAGGCGGTGACGGCGTAGGCGTTCACCAGGCCCAGAATCAAATTCATGCCGTAGGACATAACCGGGGTCATAATCTGCATGACGATGGCCGGGCCGGCGATGGGGAACATCTGCTTCAAAATGTTCCGGTGGGGCAGCAGATAGCGCAGACGGTTGTCGATTTCTTTATTGCGGAAAAAGTTGACGTAGCAGATAATCAGGAAAGAGACCACCTGGCCGATGACGGTGGCCCAGGCCGCGCCCACCACGCCCAGGGCGGGCAGGCCGAACAGGCCGAAGATTAAAATGGGATCCAGAACGATGTTGACGATCGCGCCGGACAGCTGCCCAATCATGGTGGCTCTGGTGTTGCCGCAGCCCATGACCACCTTTTCCACGCACATATAGCCGATGGAGCCGATGGAGCAGACGGTGACGATGCGCAGATAGGAGGTGCCCAGCTGGATGACCACCGGGTCGCTGGTCTGGCTGGCGATGAAGGCCCTGGCGGCGAACAGGCCGAACAGCACGGTGATAATCAGAAACACAAAGCACAGGAACATGGCGTTGCCCGCCACCCGGCTGGCCTGCTCCCGGTTCTTCCGGCCCAGGTTGTGGGCCAGCATGCTGTTGGTGGCAATGCCGATGCCCACGCAAATGGCAATCATGACCATCTGCACCGGATAGGCCAGGGTCAGGGCGTTGATGGCCTTGTCCCCCATCTCGCTCACCGTGGCCGTGTCCGGAATCTGGGAGACGAAATAGGTGTCCACAAAATTATAAAGGGCCTGTCCCAGCATGGACAAAATCATGGGGATGCCCATGTGAATCAGCAGTTTGGGCACGGGCATTGCGCCCATTTTATTCTGCGAGTTTTGTATATTTTCTTCCATTCCTGCCCTCCTGCGGCGCTGGGTTTTATTTTTTTTATTTTACCGCCCTTTCCCCGCCGCCGCAAAGGGCAATCTGCCAAAGATAGGCTGGAATATCGGGAATCTTTTGGTGGATTTCCATATGGCTTGCCAAAAGTAAGAAAACAGCGGTTCCCCTGCCGTCCAGAGGAACCGCTGAAGCCCTTGCGGGAATTATGCCAGAAACTGTTCCAGCCGGTTCAGGCCCTTTTGGATATTTTCCATGGAGGTGGCGTAGGACCAGCGCACGAAGCCAGGGGCGCCGAAGTCGGTGCAGGGAACCACGGCCACCAGGCCCTGCTCCAGGAAAGCGTGGGCAAAATCCTCCGCGCTCTGAACCGTGACCGGGCCGAATCGGCGGCCCAGGAGCTTTTCGATGTTCATCATCACATAGAACGCGCCCTCCGGCCTGCGGGCGCTGACGCCGGGGATTCGGTTCATGCGTTCCACGATATAGTTCCGGCGGCGCTCAAACTCCGCCCGCATGGTGCGGATGGCCTCCTGGGAGCCGTGAAGGGCCTCCACCGCCGCCCACTGGGAGATGGAGGAGGGGGCCGAGGTGGAGTGGCTGAGGTAGTTGGACATGACGGCGGCCAGCTCTTTGTTGGCGGCGGCGTAGCCAATGCGCCAGCCGGTCATGGCATAGGACTTGGAGACGCCGTTGATTAAAATGGTGCGCTCCTTCACCTGGGGGCCAAGTCTGGCGAAGCTGGTGAACTCCCGTCCATCGTAGACAAGGCCGTAATAGATTTCATCGGAGATGACGTACAAATCATGCTCCACGCAGACCTGGGCGATGGGCTCCAGCTCCTGCTTTGTGTAGAGCATCCCGGTAGGGTTGGAGGGGTTGTTGAGAATCAGCGCCTTAGTTTTGGGGGTGATGGCGGCTTCCAGCTGTTGGGCAGTGATTTTGAAATCGTCCTGCTCGGAGGCGGTGACGATCACCGGCACGCCGCCGGCCATTTGAATCATCTCGGAGTAGCTCAGCCAGTAGGGGGCGGGCAGGATGACCTCGTCTCCGGGGTTGAGCAGAACTTGCAGGGCGATATACACGTTGTGCTTGGCCCCGCTGGCGGCTACAATCTGGCCCGGCTCGTACTCCAGGCCGCAGTCCTCCAGCAGCCGCTTGCAGGCCCCCTCCCGCAGCTCCTTGATGCCGGCGGCGGGGGTGTACCGGGTTTTATTCTGGTTGATGGCCTCCACGGCGGCCCGCTTGATGTGCTCCGGGGTGTTGAAATCCGGCTCGCCGGCGCCGAAGCCGATGACGTCCACGCCGTCGGCCTTCATCTGCTTAAACATGGCGTCGATGGCCAGGGTGGTGGACGCCTGGACACCGCTTGCAATTTTAGAAATCTCTTTCATACCTGCCTCCCGAAATCAAAAACTCAAATCATTCGCGACATATTATATGCCCAAACTTGCAAAAATGCAAGCCCTTTTTGGGCGAAAAACGAAAAAAATGAATGTATTTTATTTTTCGATTTCATAATCCGCCGGCGCGTCTGTGCGGGCCGCGCGCCCTTTCCCAGGGCAAAGGCCCGCTTCCCTTCCTTCATCCTGCAGGATTAACCGGCCTTTTCGCTCCCCGGGCACAGGGCCTTGATGTAGCGCAGAAAATCCCGCTCCACCGGGAGCAGGCGGCTGCGGCTCAGGTGCAGCAGATAGACCGATTTAAGCAGATACTCGGTCCTTTTGCGGAAATTGCGCGTTTGCTCTTGAAAATGGAGAGAAAAAGGAGTATACTCTTATTTTATAAAATAAAGGCGCCATACTGCGGGGGAAAGGCGGGAGGATTGTGACGCTGCTGGAGGAACGAATCAGGAGGGACGGCGTTGTCCGAGGGCCGGACGTGCTGAAGGTGGACAGCTTTTTGAACCACCAGATCGACGTGGAGCTGCTGGACGAAATCGGGAAGGAATTTTACCGCCTGTTTTCCGGGGAAAACGTCACCAAAATCCTGACCATCGAGGCCTCCGGCATCGGCGTGGCCTGCATTGCCGCCCAGCGGTTCCATGTGCCGGTGATTTTTGCGAAGAAGTCCCAGACCAAAAACATCGCCGGGCCGGTGTACACCTCAAAGGTGGAGTCCTTCACCCACGGCAGGGTGTACGACATCCTCGTCTCCAAAGAATTTCTCCGCCCGGAGGATCGGGTGCTGCTGATCGACGACTTCCTGGCCAACGGCAGCGCCCTCCAGGGTCTGATTTCCCTGGTGCGGGACGCCGGAGCCACTCTGGTGGGGGCGGGCATCTGCATTGAAAAGGCGTTCCAGCCGGGCGGGGCGCTGATTCGCTCCATGGGGGTGCGGGTGGAATCCCTGGCCCGGGTCAAGGCCCTGCGGGAAGGGATCGGGGTGGAATTTTTGTGATTTACATCGGGGCGACCCGTGTAAATAAATAATGAAGGGCACCTCTAATAATTATGACAAGAGCAGATGGCAAAGGATTTTGTCAGATGCCGCAGACATAGTTTTTAGAGGTTCCCTGAAGAAAAAATGGAGGAACGTGAAATGAAAAACCGCATCTTAGCCCTGCTCCTGGCCTGCGCCATGGGGCTGACCCTGTCCGCCTGCGGCAGCGACAGCCAGGAGGACGGGGCCGCCAGCGACAGCGCCGGGGACAGCTCCGCGTCCAGCACGGACGAGGAAAAGACCATCAAGGTGGGCCTGGTCTGCATCGGGGACGAGAACGACCAGGGGTACACCTACAACTTCATCCGGGGCAAGGAGGCCGCCACCGAGACCCTGGCCGCCGAGGGCATCACGGTGGAATGGGTCGTCAAGTACAACATCGGCGAGGACGACACCTGCGTCAACGCCAACATCGAGTTGGCCGAGGAGGGCTGCCAGGTTATCATTAACAACTCCTACGGCTTCGAGCCCTATATGCTCCGGGTGGCCGCCGACTACCCCGACGTGGCCTTTATCTCCTGCACCAACGAGGCATCCTGGAAGGACGATTTGGACAACACCTACAACGCCTTCGCCAGCATCTATGAGGGCCGCTATGTGGCCGGCGTGGTGGCCGGCATGAAGCTCCAGGAGCTGATTGACAGCGGCGAGATCACCGAGGACGAGGCCGTTATCGGCTATGTGGGCGCGTACTCCTTCGCCGAGGTCATCTCCGGCTTTACCGCCTACTACCTGGGCGCGCGCTCGGTCTGCCCGTCCGTGACCATGGAGGTGCAGTTCGTGGGCAGCTGGGGGGACGCCACCCTGGAGGCCAGCGCCGCCTCCGCCCTAATTGACGACGGGTGCATCATGATTTCTCAGCACTCTGACAACACTACCCCCGCCACCGAGGCCCAGAAGGCCGGCGTGTATCACACCGGGTACAACAACGACATGACCGGCGTGGCTCCCGACGCATCCTTAATCAGCACCCGCATCGACTGGGAGATCTACTTCGTCTACGCCCTGGAGACCCTGGCCAACGGCGGCGAGCTGGAGCAGGACTGGTGCGCCGGCATGGCCGATGGGGCCGTGGTGATGACCGATTTGAACGAGTCCGTGGCCGCCGAGGGGACCGCCGAGAAGATGGAGGAGGTCATCGCCCAGATTTGCAGCGGCGAGTTGGAGATCTTTGATACCAGCGTCTTCACCGTGGACGGGGAGACCCTGGCCTCCGCCCTGGCCATCGACACCGACGGCGACTATGTGGCCGACTCCGAGGAGGCCGTGTTCGACGGGGCCTTCCACGAGTCCTACTTCCAGTCCGCCCCCTACTTCACCATCCAGATCGACGGCATCGAGTGGCTGAACTCCGCCTACTGATTATCAGGGAACCTCTAATAACTATGTCTGCGGCATCTGACAAAATCTTTTGCCATCTGCTCTTGTCATAGTTATTAGGGAAGGACTGATTAAATCGGCAAGAGCGGATGGCGAGAAATTTTGCGACAAAAGAAGGCGCAAAAGTGCAGGAATACTGCATGTATTTCAAACTTTTGCAACGCACTTTTGGCGAAAAAGTTCCGCCAGCCGCCGCAGACGCATTTAATCAGTGCTTCCTTAGAGGTTCCCATCAGCAAAAATCCCCCTCAAAACCAGGCCGGTTTTGAGGGGGATTTTTTTGGTATGTGATTGGCTCAGTCCAGGGTGCGCCGGCCAAAGTGGACAAAGGCGCACATATCGGGGCCAGTGTGGGCCCCGATGATGGGGGACAGGGCCACCCTTGTCAGGCGGCAGGCGGGGTTGCGCTGCTTCAGCTCGGCCTCCAGGAAGTCCGCTCCGGCGGGGTTGTCCGCATGGATGACGATAATGCGCTCCCCCTGGCCGCCGGGGGAGGTCTGCTCGTAGTAGCTGACCAGTTGCTTCAGGGCGGCTTTGCTCCCGCGAATCTTGCCAATGGTGGCCAGGGTGCCGTCCTCGGCGATGGTCAGCACGGGCTTGATGTTCAGTGCGGTGCCCACTACGGCGGTGGCGGAGGACACCCGTCCCCCCCGCTTTAAGTACATCAGATCTTCCACCACAAACCAGTGGCAGACCCTTAGGCGGTTCTCCTCCAGCCAGGCGGCGTTTTCCTCCAAAGACATCCCCGCCGCCCGGTTTTCCGCCGCCGCCTCCAGCAACAGGCCCATCCCGGCGGTGGCGGACAGGCTGTCCACGCAGGCCAGCCGGGCCGAGGGATGCAGCTGGTTGAGCTCCTCAGCGGCCATGCAGGCCGACTGGTAGGTGCCGGACAGGCCGCTGGACAGAGACAGGTACAGCACCGACTGTCCCTCCAGCAGCAGGGGGCGGAACAGGTCGATGTACACCTGGGGGGAAATCTGGGAGGTCTGGGTCAGATCCCCGCCCCGCTGGCCGTCGTAAAAGCGCTTGAGCACCTCCGGCTGCTCCAGCCCGGCGATGTCCCGGGTCTCGCCGCCGATGGAATAGTGCATGGGGACAAAGCTGATTTCCTGCTCCGCAATTATCTCAGGCGACAGGTCTGCGGACGGGTCGGTGAAAATGCGATAGGGAAAATTCATGGATACACTCCTTATGGGGAAAGGGCGGCTTTTTAGGAAGGACTGATTCAATCGGCAAGAGCGGATGGCGAGAAATTTTGCGACAAAAG